>CAYPGU010000007.1:0-19812 GCA_964409995.1 uncultured Legionellaceae bacterium
CAGTTAAAGCTACGCGCAATCTATTTCCAGGTGGCTCATTCATTTGCCCATATACTAGTGCAACCTTATCCAGCACTTTGCTTTCTTTCATTTCTAAATAAAAGTCATTACCTTCGCGCGTACGTTCTCCTACGCCAGCAAACACAGAGTACCCTTTATGTTCATGCGCAATGTTGCGAATCAACTCCATCATGTTGACGGTCTTACCTACACCAGCCCCACCAAATAAACCAATTTTACCGCCTTTGGCAAACGGACAAACTAAATCTATAACTTTAATTCCAGTTTCTAATAATTCTTCGTGCATTGCTTGTTGTTCAAAACTCGGCGGTTGGCGATGAATCGGTAACAAAGATTCAGATCCAATATCACCCAAACCATCAATTGGGCGGCCCAAAACATCCATAATCCGACCTAAAGTTTTTACTCCTACCGGCACAGTAATTGGTGCCCGTGTATTTGTAACTTCCAAACCACGACATAAACCTTCGGATGATCCCATGGCAATACTGCGCACAACTCCATCACCAAGTTGTTGTTGCACTTCAAGCGTCAAATCGTGCTCTGGTACATACAATGCATCATATATACGCGGCACACTTTGACGTGGAAATTCCACATCGATTACGGCCCCAATTACCTGGGTTATTTTTCCATTCTCGGATTCTTTTACCGCTTGTTTTGTGTTTGTACTCATATTTATCCTCAAGTTATACTGCTGCAGCGCCTGCAACAATTTCGGCTAATTCTTTAGTGATTGCTGCCTGACGTGCTTTGTTATACATCAGTTTGAAATCATCAATTAATTCTCCCGCATTATCTGTAGCGTTCTTCATCGCTACCATACGCGCGGCTTGTTCTGATGCGACATTTTCAACCGCGCCTTGATACACCAAGGTTTCAATATATCGATGCAATAGCATATCTAAAAGCATCTCGGGAGCTGGCTCATAAATGTAATCCCAGGATCGATTATGCATATCATGTTGTGGGTCGGCAATTGGCAGCAAGCGCTCCATTTGTGGTTGCTGCGAAATAGTACTAATAAATTTATTGTAAACTATATATATTTCGTCAATTTCTTGATTTAAGAAGGCATCCATCAAAACTTTGATTATTCCTATCAAATCTTTAACCTTAGGAGAATCACCGACATAAGTAATAGAAGCAATTACCTTAGCATTATGGTGCGTAAAAAAAACCTCTCCTTTGCGCCCAACTGTACACAGATCAACTTCAACGCCAGCTTTATGCCAGTCATGCATTTTAGATAATAAAACCTTGAATAAATTGGTATTTAATCCACCGCATAAACCACGGTCTGAAGAAATAACCAAAACACCAACCCTCTTTACTGGTCGCTCAAGCATAAATGGGTGGGTATATTCTAAGTTACCTTTGACCAGATGCCCAATTACTTCTTTAACCCTAGTTAAATATGGGCGTGAAGCTAACATACGCTGTTGCGCCTTACGCATTTTACTCGCGGCAACCATCTCCATAGCCTTGGTTATTTTGCGCGTATTTTGAATGCTGCGAATTTTATTGTTTATTTCTTTGGCACTAGCCATCTTTATGCCTCTGTTGGTACTTGCATGCTAACAAAGTCTTCTACTGCCGCGCGTAATTTTTTCTCTAATTCTTCACTCAAGTTGCCAGTCTTGCTGAGTTCAGCCACAATTTCTGGATGCTTAGTGCGGACAAAGTTTAATAAGTGCCCCTCAAAAGTGACAATTTCTTTAATTGGCACCGCATCCATAAAACCATTATCTACCGCATACAAGCTAACAGCCATTTCACCAATTGAAAGCGGGTTATATTGTTTTTGCTTCATCACTTCAGTTACTCGTTGGCCGCGTTCTAATTGTTTGCGTGTCGTTTCATCCAAGTCGGAAGCAAATTGCGCAAATGCAGCCAGCTCGCGATATTGTGCAAGGGCCAAACGAATTCCACCACCTAGCTTTTTGATCAATTTAGTTTGTGCAGCACCACCCACTCGCGAGACAGATAAACCAGCATTTATAGCAGGACGAATACCGGCATTGAATAAATCAGTTTCTAAAAATATTTGCCCATCGGTAATCGAGATTACGTTGGTTGGCACAAAAGCTGACACATCGCCGGCTTGCGTTTCAATAATTGGCAATGCAGTTAAAGATCCGGTTTTACCTTTTACTTTGCCATTGGTAAATCTTTCAACATATTCAGCGCTTACTCGAGACGCGCGCTCTAATAAGCGTGAATGCAGATAAAAAACATCCCCTGGATATGCTTCACGACCCGGTGGACGACGCAACAATAATGATACTTGGCGATATGCCCAAGCTTGTTTGGTGAGATCATCAAACACAACTAATGCATCTTCGCCACGATCACGAAAATATTCACCCATTGCGCAACCAGAATATGGCGCGATAAATTGCAGCGCTGCAGCTTCAGCTGCCGTTGCTGCAACAACAATAGTATGCTCCATGGCACCATGTTCTTCTAGTTTGCGCACTACTGCTGCCACAGAAGATGCCTTTTGTCCCACAGCAACATAAATGCATTTAACTCCGGTGTCTTTTTGATTGATAATGGTATCAATTACAATCGCAGTTTTACCGGTTTGACGATCGCCAATAATTAATTCACGTTGCCCGCGCCCAATTGGCACCATTGTATCGATTGGTTTAATCCCAGTTTGTAATGGTTGGTTCACTGGTTCGCGCCAAATCACCCCCGGTGCAACTTTCTCTATCGGCGAGCTTTCCTTGGTAATAATCGCACCATGCCCATCAATTGGTCGGCCTAAAGCATCAACCACCCTACCTAATAATTCTGGACCAACCGGCACACTCAAAACCTCACCCGTGCAACGTACACGCTGTCCCTCATCGAGCAAAGTTGTATTACCTAGCACTACAGCACCAACCGAGTCTTGCTCAAGATTTAATGCAATTCCAAATAAATCATTTTCAAAGGCTAGTCTTTCGCCATATTGCGCGGCACTTAAGCCTTGAATACGTACAATTCCATCCGATAGGCTTACAATCACACCTTCATTGCTATCCGTGGTTGGCTGATCAAACTTTTCAATTCTTTGTTTAATTAAATCAGAAATTTCAGTTGCTTTTAAAGTTGCTGGAGTTGTCATCTTTACCTTACCGTATTAAATCGTTATATAATGCTTGTAATCTACCGCGAATTGAGGATTCAACCACGCGATCACCAACTTGAATTTTTCCGCCGCCAATTAAATCTGGCTCTAATTCGTACTGCACTTCGGTACTAGCTGCAAAGTCCCCGGCCAACAATTTTTGTAAGTGATCTTGAAATTCTGGCTCTACTTGCTCGGCCAAAGTTATATTCAAATCAACTTCATTTTGCACTTGGCGACGCATTACCTCATATTGCTCATAAAGTGCGGGCAAAATTTCTAACCGTTTTGCCTTGGCTAAAACCTTAACCAAATTTTTTCCTTGTTGATCCAAGGCATGCACATCTATCTCATTGATAAAATCGGCCTTATCCTTTGCAGATATGACCAAATTTCTAATTATTTGCTGAGCAACAGGGTTCTGAGCGACCATGCTTAAATAATTTAACATATGCGCCCAGCGTTTATAGTCAGAGTCAATTTTTGCTAATGAGATAATCGCTTTAGCATATGGTCGAGAAATTGTCGTTAAATTTGCCATTCTTCTCCGCGCCTAGCTTAAACTTTTAGCCAAATCATCTAACATCTTTTGATGATCCTGTATATTTACACTACGCTGCAGGATTTTTTCTGCACCCAATATAGCAACCTCAGCCAACTGTTTTTGCAGATCAGTTTTAACCTTTTGGGCTTCACGCATTAAACTTACATGCCCAGAAGCAATTATATCATCTCTTTCTTTACGTGCTTGTTCGCGCGCAGCTTCCAGAATTTGATTAGCCTCTTTATCAGCGTCCTCTAGAAGCTTGTAACAATGCAATTTTGTTTCATGTATTTTGCTTTTAGCAGTTTCTTCCGCCATGGCTAATATTTTGCGCCCTTCCTCGCCAGCAGCTAATCCATCTGCAATAATTTTTTTGCGTTCTTCCAACTTTAGATTTAATAACGGCCAAACAAAGCGCATGGTAAACCATACAAACAACATGAATGTAATCATTTGACCAAAGAGGGTGGCGTTAATTTGCATGTCTGACCCTTACATTCCTGCTGCTGGCGCAATGACTGGCAAATATTCCTGCAATGCTGTCATAAATGGATTTGCATATGTGAATAAGAAACCAGTTACAACTGCAATCATGGTCACCGCATCCAAGAGGCCGGCTACAATAAAAAGCTTGATTTGTAATTGCCCCATCATTTCTGGTTGACGCGCCGCGCCTTCCAAAAACTTACCGCCCAAGATAGCAAAGCCGATCGCCGTGCCGAATGCTCCAACGCTAAGCAATATTGCCACAGCAATTACGGTGCTGGTTTGCACCGCGGTTACCATTTGCGCTACCTGTAATTGTCCAGCAAGATCCATATTATCTCCTTAGTTTTTTGTTAGTGTGACTCTTCCGCCAAGCTCAAATAAACTATAGTCAGCATCATAAACACAAATGCTTGTATAGTAATAATCAAGATATGAAATATCGCCCATGGCACGCCAAGTGGCCATTGAATAGCCCACGGTAAAAGTGCGATTAAAATAAAAATTAATTCGCCAGCATATAGGTTGCCAAACAATCGCATGGCCAAAGAAATAGGGCGTGAAATTTCTTCGATTACCCGCATAAATACATTCATCGGCAGCAACCAGATTCCAAATGGCTTGGTCGCAACATCTTTTAGAGTTCCCCAAACGCCCTTTGAACGGATATTAAACCAAATTATCAATAAAAAGACTGATAGAGATAAACCAAGCGTAAGATTTAAATCAGTTGTAGGGACAGCCTTAAGATGCTCTATCCCAGCAGTTTTTGCTAATGTGGGCAACAAATCAACCGGCAACAAATCCATCGCATTCATCAGAAAAACCCAAACAAAGATAGTTAATGACAACGGAGCTATTAACTTGCTAGTCCCATGGTAAACGTCGTTAACCTGTGTAGTCACAAACTCTAGAATTATTTCGATTGCATTTTGCAAACGTGATGGAACACCAGCTGTAGCGCGTCTTCCAACGAAGTAGAATAGAAGCAAAAAGCCAGCGCCAATTATCCAAGAAAATATTAACGTATCCAGATTCAGAGACCAGAAGCCTTCGCCAACAGTCCAATTCTGCAGATGGTGATTTATGTACTCGGAAGCTGATTTTTCACTCATTTAGATTTAACTCTCAAGAGGCTCAACCAATTGTATCCCCATCGAATAACTTCGCTTGCTATAAACGCGGCTAAAAAAAATTTAGTATCCAATTTTGACCATTGAAAAATTATTATCAATAAGGACACCAATCCTCCAAACTTCGCTAGCTCAGCTAAATACAAACGTCTTACAACTTGTTTTCCATTCAGCGTTCCACTGCAACGCGGTAACCGCCAAAATATTATATTTGGAATTATACTGACTAACAGGCCAAGTACAGAACTAATTACTGAGTTAGCGATCAATTGCCACTCTCTTGTTCATTATATTCTTTCTTGGAGGATATGCGCAAGAATACCGTCTAACTCATCGAGACTGTTGTACTTGATGAGAAGCTTACCCTTACCTTTGGAGCTTTGGACAATTTTAACTACAGCACCAATTTTTTCAGCCAAACTAGTTTCAAGACGCCGAATATCTGGATTTTGCGCAGGCTTCAATGTAGATAAAATTTCTTTCGCGGCTAGAGTACGCGTAACCAAATGCTCGGTTTCGCGCACCGACAAACGTTTTGCCACCACCTCACGCGCTAATGCACTTTGCTGCGCGCCTTGCACGCCAAGCAAAACTTTGGCATGACCTAATTCAATATCACCATGTTCCAAAAGCAATTTTACATCTGGCCGCAAACTTAAAATTCGCAACAGATTGGTTATGGTGGTGCGGGACTTGCCTACCGCACGCGCGATGCTATCGTGGGACAAATTAAACTCATTCCCCAGTCTCTCATAAGCAATTGCTTCTTCAAGTGGGTTAAGGTTTTCACGCTGAATGTTTTCAATCAGAGCAATAGCCATTGCTGCGGCATCTGATACATCTTTTACAATCACCGGCACTACTTGCAACCCGGCTAGTTGCGCAGCGCGCCAACGACGTTCTCCAGCAATAATTTCATAGCCATCGTTACTAATGCTGCGCACGACAATTGGTTGCAAAATTCCTTGCTCTTTGATCGAATTGGCCAACGGCTCTAATTCGCTTTCTTGTATTGTACGGCGCGGTTGAAAGCGTCCAGGGTGCAAGCTCTTAACATTAATCTCGACAAAACCTGCTGCAACCTGCACCGGTGGGGAAGTTTTTGAGCTGGAATCTTCTTCAGCATTTTCTTGTAAAAAATCTTTGGCTGACAATTTAGATAGATCTAAAGTCTCAGCAAGCAAGGCATCCAATCCTTTGTTTAAGCCACGCTTTTTTGTTGCCATATTAAATTCCTTCCACGTCGATCCAATTTGCTTTTTGCGTAGCAGCTTTGGCTGCTTTGCGTTGTTTTAAAATCTCACCCGCTAAGGCTAAATATGCCGTGGAGCCGCGTGAGCTTTTATCATATAATAATACAGGTACACCATGACTTGGCGCTTCTGCAAGACGCACATTACGCGGGATCACGCTTTTATAAACCTTGGTTGGAAAATGAGATTTTAATTGTTTGGCTACATCTTGCGCCAAACGATTGCGCGGATCATACATGGTTTGCAGGATCCCTTCGATATGTAAATCTGGATTTAAGGTTTGCTTTACTTGCTCCATGGTATTTAATAGCGCGGATAAACCCTCTAATGCATAATATTCGCATTGCATTGGGATTAATAATGAATCAGCGGCAACCAAGGCATTAAGCGTAAGCATGTTTAATGACGGCGGGCAATCCAATAAAATAAAATCATATTTATTAGCAATACTTTCGATTGCTTGCTTCAAACGGCGCTCGCGTTGCGGTTGATTGATTAAACTAATTTCAGCTGCAGTTAGATCACCATTGCTGGGTAATAGATCATAGCCACCCGGTGTAGCCTTGATTATTGCCTCGCTGATGGTTGCAGTCTGTAACAAAACTTCATTGCTAGTTAGTTCTAAATCGTTTTTGTTAACACCGCTGCCCATGGTGGCATTACCCTGCGGATCCAGATCGATCAACAACACACGCTGTTTAACGGAAAATAACGACGCAGCTAAATTTACGCAACTTGTCGTTTTACCAACCCCACCCTTTTGGTTGGCAAGTGCAATTACTTTGCCCAATTGTGTTTATTCCTCTTGCTTACTTAATATCACCAAACAACGTTGCGCATCTAAACCTGGCACCTTCACAACCTCTATGCTCTCCAGCCTAAATGTTGCAGGTAGTTGTTGTAGTTCAATATTCACTTGTTCCTGGCGTCCCTTCATGGCAATTATCTTGGTGCGCGGCGTACAGATAGGCTCAATTAGATTAACAAAGTCAGCCAAACTTGCAAAGGCACGCGATACAATAAGATCCGTTACTTGCTCTGCTGGTAAATCTTGTATTCTTTGCTGGATTGCTTGCGCATTAGCCAATTGCAATGATGTTATCACATGTTGCACAAAGTTGATTTTTTTTTGCAGGCTATCTAGCAGCGTGACTGAAATATCCGGTCGAGCGATAGCCAACGGAATCCCTGGCAGTCCTGGCCCGGTGCCAACATCTAAGATTGATTTTACATCTTGCAAATATGGCAGCAAGGTTAAGCTGTCGAGAATATGCTGGCGGATCATCTGTTCTGGATCGCGAACTGCGGTTAGGTTGTAAGCCGTGTTCCATTTTTGCAGCAGCGCAACATAACTTAGTAACTGATTTTGTGCCTTAGTTGTTAACTTTAAGCCAATTGCTTGTTGACCAGAGCTTAAGATTTGTTGGTATTGTGAGTAATTAGTATTCATAGTTGCGGATGATATCCTTTGGTGACGATGTCTAGCAAGATTTTTAAAACCAAAGATCGCATGGTGGTATGTTTAAACAGCTTATCGATGCTTATAAGTGGCGAATATGCTATTATTCGATATATATACATGGCGAAAAAGATCATATTCGCCACCTATAAATCGGGCAAATTAAAAACCGAATAAAATCAAGGGGTTACAATGGCAGTATTAGAAGTTTTAGAGCGCTGGAACAGATGGGGGCGAGCTGAACTGGCCTCTGGGATTAAACGTGACATTACACCAGCTGTCATAAGAACCATTGATGCGGAAGAGCTCGTTGTACTAATGGGTCCGAGGCGTTGTGGCAAATCAACGATCTTATATCAGGTCATGGATCACTTAGAGAATGCAGGAGTAAGCCCCAAGGCCATCTTACATGTTAATTTTGAAGATCCGGCATTATCCATAAACCTGAATATTAATTTGTTAGATCAAATATATGATGAATATAGAGCTAAAGTATATCCGCAAGGGAAAGCGTATATATTTTTTGATGAAATTCAAAGAGTAGAATCATGGGAGCGCTGGGTTAGAGCACGCAACGAAACTGAAGATATTAAAATATTTGTTACTGGATCTTCGGCCCAGTTAATGTCACGCGAATTGGCAACGTTATTAACAGGAAGGCATTTAAGTTTTACAGTATTACCTTTAAACTTTGCCGAATTTTTAAGGTTTAATAATATAAAATTACCTGACGATAAAATTTATTCATTTAAAGCACCAGCAATCATAAGTCATGCGTTAACCAGATATATAACATGGGGTGGTTATCCGAGGATAGTTTTGCTTGACGCAAACTCTCAGCAACATGCAGAATCAGCAGTTGACAATGACGCTGTTAAACAACAATTATTGCTGGAATATTTCGATGACACATTATTTAAAGATGTAGCATTAAGGCATGAAATTCGCGACCTTACATTGCTGCGTAATTTGGCAATACATTTATTGGGTAATACCGCTGGATTAATAACATATAAAAGATTGGCTGGAATTTTTGCAGCCTCACCCAATTTGATTCAAGATTATTGCCATTACTTACAGGAAGCATATTTGATCGAATTGCTGCCATTTTTTAGTCTGAAGGCTGCTGAACGATTACGCAACCCGCAAAAAATTCACGCAGTAGACTTGGGACTAAGAAATTTATTAGCAATAAGCGGTTCAGCAGATAATGGAAAGCTTATCGAGACCATTGTACATAATCATATGCAACATAATACTTTAGACGACATATACTATTATAAAGACAATGGCGAAATAGATTTGTTATCCCATCGCGGCAGTAATGTTGGTCTGTTGATTCAAGTTATGTATCAAGGATTAGATGAACCAAAAATTATAAAACGCGAATTAGATGCGTTATTGGAAGCTAAAACTCTATTCCCAAAGGCACAAGCAAAGCTAATTGTCGCCGAATTTCCAAGTAATTGGCAAGGGATAGACCCCGATCTTGCTGATGTGGTGCCTTTATGGAAATTTTTACTGGATATCTGAGATTCTGCTTACATCTAAAGATGCCAACAACAAGATGATATCTTTAGATACCAATACACCATTGACATCTATAGATATCAACTCATGCGTCTGATTGCGCCAACGCCTTGTTTTTTTTCAAAAAAACCAACAACAAGGAGATTGCCGCCGGAGTAACCCCAGAGATCCGCGCTGCCTGACCCAAAGTTTGCGGCTTAGCCTTAAATAACTTCTCGGTAATTTCTTTTGATATGCCAGATATTTTAGAGTAATCAAAATCCGCTGGAATCTTTGTGTCCTCACCACGCGAACTACGTTCTATTTCTTCTGCTTGGCGTACAATATAACCTGCATACTTGGCTTGAATCTCTACTTGTTCAGCGGCTTGTTGATCATCTAAAGCATCAACGATGATTTGCATATCTGCTAAGCCTTTATAGGTAACACTAGGGCGCTTAAGTAAATCCATTACACTATATTCACGCTCAATAACTTCTCCGGTTTGTTGCGCCAACGTTTCAGCAGCGCTGGTGCCAGGATGTACAAACACTTTGTTCAAGCGCGCAATTTCAGATTTAATTGCATCTCGCTTCGAGCTAAAACGTGCCCAACGCTCGGCACAAATTAAACCAAGTTCTTGCGCAACAGGCGTTAAGCGTAAATCTGCATTATCTTCGCGCAAGGTTAATCTATATTCTGCGCGCGAAGTGAACATGCGATATGGCTCGGTTGTGCCATTAGTAATCAAATCATCGATCAATACACCGATATATGCTTCGGAACGTTTTGGATACCAGCCAGCTTTTCCAGCCGCTTTAAGTGCTGCATTTAATCCCGCAATTAAACCTTGCGCTGCTGCTTCTTCGTATCCAGTGGTGCCATTGATTTGCCCGGCAAAGAATAAGCCAGATAGAATTTTAGTTTCTAGCGTGGCTTGCAAATCACGCGGATCAAAAAAATCATATTCAATTGCATAACCAGGGCGCGTTATATGTGCATTTTCTAAACCACGCATCGAGCGCACATAATCTAATTGCACATCAAATGGCAAACTAGTAGACAAACCATTCGGATAAATCTCATTTACACCCAAACCCTCTGGTTCAATAAAAATCTGGTGTGAATCACGCTCAGCAAAACGAACCACCTTATCTTCAATCGATGGACAATAACGCGGGCCGATGCCTTCGATCATACCGCCATACATCGCAGAGCGAGACAACTGCGAACGAATAATGTGATGAGTATTGGCATTGGTGCGCGCAATATAACAACAAATTTGTTGTGGATGCTGTGCAGCATTACCCATAAAAGAAAACACCGGCATAGGATCATCGCCAGGCTGAGTTTCTAATACAGAATAATCAATCGTTTTGCCATCAATGCGTGGTGGTGTACCGGTTTTTAAACGCGACACCCGAAATGGTAGCGCGCGCAAACGATGCGCCAAAGCAATCGATGGAGGATCGCCAGCACGCCCGGCGCTCATGTTTTTATCACCAATATGAATCTTGCCATCCAAAAATGTTCCAGCGGTTAAAACCACAGTTGAAGCCAGAAACTTAATGCCATGATTGGTTATAACACCTTTCACTGCATTATCCTCAACAATCAAATCGTCCACTGCTTGCTGAAACATTTGTAAATTAGCTTGCGTCTCAACCGCACGGCGAATTTCTTGTCTATACAAGGCACGATCCGCTTGCGCACGCGTTGCACGCACCGCTGGACCTTTGCTGCTATTTAAAATACGAAAATGAATCCCGGCATGATCAATGGCTTTGGCCATAATTCCGCCCATCGCATCGATTTCTTTTACTAAGTGTCCTTTGCCAATGCCACCAATTGCTGGATTGCAAGACATTTGTCCGATCGTTTCTATATTGTGTGTGAGTAATAATGTTTTGGCGCCCATGCGCGCAGCAGCTAATGCAGCCTCGGTGCCAGCATGTCCACCACCAATCACGATTACATCAAAGTGTGCGTTATAATTCATTTTTATTTACCAATACAAAACTCAGAAAAAATTCGTCCCAACAAATCATCGGCGCTAAACTCACCGGTAATTTCACTTAAAGCCAGCTGTGCGTGTTTCAATTCTTCAGCCAACAGCTCACCAGCAGCATGTTGCTCCAGCTGCTGCTTCCCAACCATTACGTGTTGCTGTGCGCGCTGCAATGCATCCAAATGCCGCCGCCGTGCCAAAAATACATCTCCGCCATCACCGCCGCTCACACCTAAAATTTGTTTAATTTCTTCACGCAACAAATCCAAGCCAAGCTTTTGATCCGCGCTGATGTTTACCACACTATAACCAGTATGTTTTTCAACACCAGCCTCCAAGCCAGCTTGATCTATTTTGTTATACACCACCAATAATTGCTGCGCCCCATTCAACATTGATTTTAAATCCGGGTGCAAAACCCAAGGATTATTAGTCTTTTCTTGTGCCGCATCAATCACTAGTAAAATTAAATCAGATTTTTGAACCGCTTGCCAGGTGCGCTGAATACCATGCTGCTCAACCAGATCATCAGTAATACGTAGCCCAGCCGTATCGATCACATTTAACATTACACCATCAAGATTTATTTGCGCTTTAATCGTATCGCGCGTCGTTCCGGCAATCGGTGTAACTATGGCAGTATCTTCACCAGTTAAACGATTCAGCAAAGTGGATTTGCCCGCATTAGGCCGCCCAACAATTACCACATCCACGCCATCACTTAACAAAGCACCTTGTTTGGCTTGCTCAAACACTTGGTTCAAGCTAGTGTTGATTTCTTGTAAGGTATTTTGCACATGCGCATCCGCCAAAAAATTAATTTCCTCTTCGGGAAAATCAATTGCCGCTTCAACATACATGCGTAAACGAATCAAGCTTTCGGTTAAAGCGCTAATCGCTTTTGAAAACTCACCTTGCAAGGATCGCTGTGCTGCGCGCACGGCTTGCTCAGAGCTCGCATTAATTAATTGCGCCACCGCTTCTGCTTGCACCAAATCAATTTTGTTGTTGATAAATGCACGCTCAGAAAATTCACCTGGCCGCGCCATACGCGCCCCCAGTTCAATCACTCGCCGCAAAAGCATATCTAAAATTACTGGCCCACCATGCACCTGTAACTCTAAGACATCTTCACCAGTAAATGACTTTGGTTGTGCAAAAAATAGACTTAAGCCCTGATCAATAGTGTTTTGTTGTGAATCTTTAAACACCGCGTAGGTTGCGTTGCGCTCGGTAGGAACACGTCCCAGCAAAGCCTGACAAATGTCGCGACTTTTATTTCCCGAAACACGAACGATGCCTACTCCACCGCGCCCCGGTGGAGTGGCGATCGCCGCAATCGTGTCGCTCATTTTGCAGCTTTTTCAATTTTGCGTGTAATCATCCATTGTTGCAAAATTGATAGCAAGTTGTTTACTACCCAATACAATACCAATCCAGCTGGGAACTGCAAGAATAAGAAAGTAAACAACACAGGCATAAACATCATTACTTTAGCCTGAATAGGATCTGGTGGTGTTGGATTTAAACGCTGTTGCACCACCATACTAATACCCATAATGATCGGTAAAACGTAGTAAGGATCTTTAGCAGACAAATCATGGATCCATAATGCAAACGGTGCTTGACGTAACTCAACACTTTCTAACAACACATAGTACAAAGCAATAAACACAGGTATTTGCACCAAGATTGGCAAACATCCACCCAGCGGGTTAATTTTTTCTTTTTTATACAGCGCCATCATGGCTTGCGAAAATTGCGTCTTATCCTCACCAAAGCGTTGCTTTAGTGCCTCAATCTTAGGTTGCAGCTTGCGCATGTTGCCCATCGACTTATAACTTGAAGCCGAAAGCTTATAAAACAGCAGCTTAATAATTACGGTGGTGAAAATAATTGCCACCCCCCAATTACCAAACACTTCAAACATAGTTTTCAACAACCAAAAAATTGGTTGACACAAGAACCACAGCACACCGTAATCAATCGTTAAATCTAAACCAGGCGCCACAGCTTTTAAATTTTCTGCTATTTCTGGACCGGCATACACTTTTGTTTCAATTAGTTTTTGTGTTCCAGGTGCAATTATTTGCGCCTCACCGATAAAACGTACGCCAAAAATATTATTGGGGAAAGTTTCAGTTTGATAGTAATTGTGTTCTTCGCTCGAAGGAATAAGCGCGGTAGCGAAATAATGTTCCACCATAGCCGTCCAGCCACCCTTCACATCTTCTTTGAATGGTTTCTTTTGCATATCTGCAAACGGTAGTTTTTTATATTTAACTTCAGGTGTATTGATCGCAGCACCAGTATAAGTACGCATTGTACCAAACATGCCGGAGCTTTCTGTATTCGGTGCATTACGTTTAATTCTTCCAAATACATTCGCCTCATAATTCTGTCCACTTTGGTTATCAATTAAATAATGTACAAGAATCACATAACTGCCGCGTTGAAACACAAATCGCTTGGTTATTTTTACATTGTTTGGGGTGGTATAATTTAAGTCGACATTTAAAACGCTTTCATCGTCATCCATGCGGATCTTGTTGCTAGCAAACTTATACTGTGCACGCCCTTTTGCATTTGAATCCGGGCCCTGTTCATTTAGCAAACCGCTTTGAACAACATAAAACCGATCGCTTGACTCATCAAGCAAGACAAACCCTTGATTTTGTTCTTCTAAGCTTTCAGGATATTTAGGCAGATTTAAATAAATTATATCCCCGCCAACTGCATCAATCTGTAGATTGTACACATCAGTGCTAACGTGAATAATATTTTTTGCATCAACTGGTTGTTCAACCGCTGCTTGTTTGCCAGCAACCTCTACGCTAGGTGCGCGATTGCCAGCGATAGGAGTTGGTAGATCTTGTGTACCCGGCAACCCATTGCTTGGTGTAGACACAGAGCTAGTTGGTGCTGGCGCGCGATCTTCACGCTCGATCTGCCAAGCATTAAATAAAAACATGCCCACAAAAAAGAGAGCAAACAAAAATATTAATCGTACGTTTTGCTTTTCCATATATCCTTCATATTTGTTTAGTCATTAGGCACTGGATCATAACCGCCGCAACACCAAGGATGGCAACGTAGTAAACGCCGCAGCGTCAACCACAAGCCGCGCCAGAAACCAAAACCAGTAAATGCTTGTTGAGAGTAATGCGAACATGATGGATAAAACCTACAGGAGGTACCCAACAGGCTACCGACAGTGTATCGGTATATGTGGATCAAAAGGACGGCCAAGTTTTTCAATACCATGCTAAATATCAAGGCTGCTTGTTACGACTCTCGCCTACCCCATTAAAAAACCTGGGCACCAGCCCGGGGGCTTGCAGGAAGTCTCGCTTTACCACTACCACCACATCTAGCCCGACCAGCTCTTGCTGCTGTTGGCGGAAGGATTCCCTAATTAGTCGCCTAACTTTGTTTCGATCTACTGCCAACTTAACGTTTCTTTTGGCAACCACAATCCCCAGCCGCGCTCGCCCTGTCCCGCTGCGCGCTGCAAACACTGCAAAGTTATGTGTCCGCTTGGTAAAAACCGGTTGGTTAAAAACCTTGCTGAAGCACCCCTTTTCGGTTAGCCGGCATGCCAGAGGAAAGGCATAGCTGTTTAGGCGGATAGTTTCTTACGCCCTTTTCTACGGCGCGCTCTCAATATATTGCGACCACCTACGGTGCTCATTCTGGCCATAAAACCGTGCTTCTTCTTACGTTGTAGCTTGCCAGGTTGATATGTTCTTTTCATCGGATCTCCATTTAGTCACCAAACACAGTGATTTCTTACATATAAGGGTGAAGAATCTACCTAATTCATAGTTAACTGTCAAGATTTTCGTGACTTATTCAGCCCTATACTCCCCAAATATAGATAAATTGATCTTCTTCTCTTAGAGATCTTTTAGATATTATTACTGGCGGTCCGCCCTGTGGAAAACCTGGTTAACACCAGATAAATCAACTTGTTGCGCTTGCTGGAGCGTTGTGTGCAACTGGCCTTAAGCTGTCTGCACAATATGTGGGTAACTCGGGATATGGGTTTTCTGTGGATAACCACTGTACTTATCCACCAACTTTTATGCAGATATTTGCAAATACCTAACAGCTTTTGTTTGATCATAAGCAGTTAAATACCAAACATTTGTTTACTAACAATAATAAAAAAACTTCTTCTCTTAGAGATCTAATTGTTATTATTACGGAGACGAGTTTCTGTGCATAACCAAATAAAACACTTATTTATCAATATGATGCGCGCGATTAAACGCTGGTAGCAGATCGGTTTCTGTCCTGTGCATAAAGTGTGGGTAAAAACATATTGTTTTTGGTTGTGAATAACAGTAGACTTTTTGCACAGGCAAACATGCTGTAATCAACAACAAGCTAACACATAGCTGTGCATAACCTGTCAGCCCATTACATAACTCTGCACAATGCGAGTAAAACAAGGAGAACTGTCGTTTCAGCTTTAGTAACAGTAGAGGCCGTAGGTCTTTCTTTGTGGCAGCGGTGTCTGCAACAATTGCGTGAGATTATTCCGCAACAACAGTTTAGTCAGTGGATAAGTCCATTACAGGCCGAGTTAAATGTCGATGGCTTGGTTATTTTCGCACCCAATCAATATGTGCTCGATGGGGTTAAACAACAGTTCATGCCGCTTATCGAGCGCGCAGTGGCAGAATTATCGGATGATTTAGATACGCGAGTTTCATTGGTGGTTGGAACTGTTGGTGCTATCACGAGAGGTGATGCAGCTAACACCAGTAATATTAAGGCAGAGGCTGGTGGTACGCAGCAGCAGATCGTTGAACATCTTAGCAATCTAAATGTAAATTTTACGTTTGATAATTTTGTCGAAGGCAAATCCAATCAGCTAGCAAAAGCCGCGGCGCGTCAGGTTGCAGAAAACCCAGGCGCAGCGTACAACCCGTTGTTTTTGTATGGTGGTGTAGGGTTAGGTAAGACGCATTTGATGCATGCGATTGGTAATTTAATTTGTAAAAACAAAAAGAATGCCAAAGTTGTTTATCTGCATTCCGAACGCTTTGTGGCAGATATGGTTCGCGCCTTGCAAAGCAATGCAATTAATGAATTCAAAAGATTTTATCGCTCAGTTGATGCTTTGTTGATTGATGATATTCAGTTTTTTGCCGGCAAAGAGCGCTCACAGGAAGAATTTTTCCATACCTTCAATGCATTATTGGAAGGGCAGCAACAAATAATTTTAACTTCAGATCGTTATCCGAAAGAAATTAATGGTATTGAAGAGCGGCTCAAGTCGCGTTTTGGTTCTGGTTTAACTGTTGCGGTGCAGCCGCCGGAATTAGAAACTAGGGTGGCGATTTTAATTAACAAAGCCGAAAGTTCAAATATTGAATTACCGCAAGAAGTAGCGTTTTTTATCGCCAAGCGGATCCGTTCTAATGTGCGAGAACTAGAAGGGGCATTAAAGCGAGTAATTGCTAACGCACACTTCACTGGCAGTGCGATTACCTTAGAGTTTGTACAAGAAGCATTGAAAGATCTTTTAGCCGTGCAGGAAAAACTAGTTTCGATTGATAATATCATGCGCACTGTGGCTGAATACTATAAAGTCAAAGTTGCCGACTTATTGTCGAAGCGTCGTAGCCGTTCAGTAGCTAGACCGCGTCAAGTGGCGATGGCTTTGTGCAAAGAGTTAACGAACCACAGCTTGCCTGAAATTGGCGATGCGTTCGGCGGACGGGATCACACTACCGTGTTGCATGCCTGTAAACAAATCAAAATATTGCGCGCCTCAACTGCGGATATTGCCGAGGATTATTCAAACTTGTTGCGTATCCTGTCAACCTAGGGTGATTAAGATGCAATTTGCTATTTCGCGCGAAACCTTATTAAAACTCCTGCGCATAGTGTCGGGGGTGGTGGAACGCAAGCAGCAGCAAAATCCAATCCTATCTAATGTATTGCTGCGCGCGCAGAACGATCAATTATGTTTGTTGGCAACAGATCAAGAAGTTGAATTGATTGCACACGAACCGCTAAGCAGTATTACTCAACCAGGATCAACCACCGTTTCTTATCGCAAGCTAAGCGAGATTTGTAAAGCGTTTCCTGATGGGGCAGAGCTATCCTTTGAGCTGCAAGAAGACCGGATGATAATTAAATCTGGGCGCAGTCGTTTTGTGCTGGCAACCTTGCCCGCCGAACAATTTCCAGATGTGCAAACTATCCAGGCGAATACTAACGCATGTAAATTTACCGTTGGCAAAAAACAATTTCGCTGGTTGGTGTCGCGCACGGCATTTGCAATGGCTGAGCAAGATGTGCGCTATTTTTTAAACGGCATGCTATTAGAAGTTAAAAACGATAAGTTATATTCCGTTGCCGCTGACGGACATCGTTTGGCTATGAATTATTGTGATCTAACCGAAAGTAATTTGCCGCCGATGCGAGTAATTGTGCCGCGCAAAGGAATATTAGAAATAATGCGCATAGTCGACGAAGATGATGCTGATTTAAATATTACTATTATACCTAGCCATATTCAGGCACAAAGTGGTGGTGTTAGTGTAACCTCTAAATTGTTAGATGGTAAATTTCCTGATTATGACAGGGTAATTCCGCGTGATGGAACTAAAGTGGTGATAGGCGATCGCGAGCGTTTAAAAGAAGCATTTCATCGCGCTTCAGCATTATTTAGTGAGAAATTTCGTGGTGTGCGTTTGCGCATGTCACCAGAAAGATTGTTGGTATTGGCGAGCAATCCGGAGCAAGATCAAGTCGAAGAAGATTTAGAAGTAGAGTATAAGGGCCAAGAATTAGAGGTTGGCTTTAATGTGCGTTATTTGATTGATTTCTTATCGGTAGTGCAATCAGAGCTGGTGCGTTTTACTTTTAGTGACTCGAATAAAAGCACGCTGATTGAAGAGGTGGGCGAGGGTGCGCGAGGAGCATATGTATTAATGCCAATTCGCACCTGAGGTGTTGATGTACAACAATAGCATGGAGGCTATATGTCTGTTCCTACGCATGAAGTATTCTTGCGGACCCTGGCTGCTAAGATTGCTGCTCTCTTTCTTAACCCGGCATTTACCGCTCGAGCGTTAGATGCGGCCTTGCAAATATCTAAAAATTTAGAACTAGAATATCCTATTCCAACATTATCTACCGGACATATCTGGGCTTATAATGCTGCGTGTGGGAATAGAAATGTTCCTGCGCGCGTGCAAAATTTGCGCATAAAACTCGAGACATTTAAGCTGCAATCGCAAACACCTGAGGCAATTCTTCAAGTTATAATAGACTTCATTGAAGCAAATAAAACACATTGGCAAATTGGAGCGGTAAATATGGTTTTTGTTGTTGAATTAACCAAAGCGGCGAGTACCGATTTAGATATAGAATTATTAAACCAGCACTTAATTCTTGCCAAAGAACAGCTGACAAAATTTCCTGCGTTTATGCGTGCGGAAATTCTTGAATATCGACGTAACCAAGATGAGGAAACCGATTTGCAGTTGTCGTTGCATAGGCAAGATCAAGAAGGAGCTGATAGTGCATTTGATAACGTAGAATTACAATCGCAGTTTGGGCTCATGCCCATCTTAGATTCAAATGTTTTTGCGGTGCCACCACTTACTCCAAGTCCTTCGGAGGAGGGGGATCCCAGGAACGAAGTGCTGGTTGCTTCAACGGAGCCGTATCCAAGCGCAACTGTGAAGCCCTTGATTTAAAGATTGCATATCCCTAAACAAACTCCCTTGTAAAACCGGGCGGTAATTACTTATCCAAGCCCAGTTAAATTGCTTATATATGCAGATTTTGGTAGAATTATTCACATTATTGCCGTAATCAGATATCGGGATGTTAGTTCCCAAACATGGTAGCACAGCTTAGTCAATTAATTCTTTCAAATATTCGAAATTTAGCGGCTTTGGACATAAAACTTGGTCCGCAGTTTAATGTCTTTGTGGGTGCGAATGGTAGCGGTAAGACGAGCTTGTTAGAGGCGATTCATATGTTGAGCGCTGGGCGTTCTTTCCGGGCGCGCTGCGCACAGCAAGTAATTACGTTTGGCGCCGACCAACTACTAATTAGGGCTAAAGTTAGTTCCTCGGTCGACCGCCTTGATAGAGATGTTTGGCTTGGGTTCGAAAAGACCATGGCGGGTGAGACCCATTATAGGGTGGGTGAGCAGGTTGAGAGGTCAGTCGCGGAACTAACGCGGCTGTTGCCGGTTCAACTCATTGATGTAAATAGTCATCAATTGATAGAGGGCGGGCCAATTTATCGG
>CAYPGU010000008.1:0-19765 GCA_964409995.1 uncultured Legionellaceae bacterium
AGCAGCGGCTAAAGACAAAGGCCCGGACAAGAAAAAAGAAGCACGCGAAAAAGAAAAAGAGCGTAGCGATCGTGCGGAAAAGGAGCGAGAGCGTGAAAGCAAACGTAAAAATAAGGCGCAACTATTAAGTGAAGGCGAGGATGATTATCGTCGTCGTTACAAGCCTAAGAAATTTGGCCATAAAAAGCGCGAAGATGAAGTTAATCTGCATGCCTTTAATAAACCGGTCGAGCCGCAAACATATAATGTAAATATTCCTGAAACTATTACTGTAGCTGATTTGGCCTCACAGATGTCAATCAAAGCTGCTGAAGTTATTAAAGTTATGATGAAGATGGGTGCAATGGCAACCATCAATCAAGTAATAGATCAAGATACTGCATGTTTAGTCGTAGAAGAGATGGGCCATGTACCGGTTCCAGTGAAAGATACTTCTGTAGAAGAAAGCTTATCCATCGCCTACAGCAATGAAATTGTACCTAGATCACCGATTGTGACAGTAATGGGTCACGTTGATCATGGTAAAACTTCTTTGCTCGATTATATTCGTAGTACTAAAGTTACGGCGCAAGAAGCCGGCGGGATCACTCAGCACATTGGTGCCTACCAAGTAGAAACTCCACGCGGCAAAATAACCTTCCTTGATACACCAGGTCACTCAGCATTTACTGCAATGCGTGCACGTGGTGCAAGTTGTACTGATATAGTAATTCTTGTCGTCGCAGCAGATGATGGTGTGATGCCGCAAACGGTTGAAGCCGTGCAACATGCTAAAGCAGCGAATGTGCCAATTATTGTGGCAATTAATAAAATTGATAAACCAGACGCCGATCCGAGCCGTGTTATTACCGAACTTTCTCAATATAACGTCATGCCAGAATCATGGGGTGGCGATAATATGTTCGTCAATGTATCAGCTAAAGAAGGTACAGGAATTGATGCTTTATTAGAAGCAATCATGTTGCAAGCCGAAGTCATGGAATTGCGTGCCGTCAACGATGGTCCAGCACAAGGCGTAGTGATTGAAGCGCGCGTTGATCGCGGGCGTGGTCCAGTTGCAACCGTACTAGTGCAATCTGGAACATTAAAGCACGGCGATATGTTGTTAGCCGGTTTAGAATACGGTCGTATAAAAGCGATGAATGATGACCAGGGCAAGGAAACCAGATCTGCTGGACCAAGCGTTCCGGTTGAAGTACTTGGTTTAACTGGTGCGCCAAATGCGGGCGATAAATTCCAAGTTGTGGAAGATGAACGCAAAGCGCGTGAAGTTGCTTTGTTTAGACAAGGCAAACATCGTGAAATTAAATTGTCGCGTCAACATGCTTCGAAACTAGAAGGTTTCATGGATCGTATGCGCTTGGGCGAAATCAAGACTTTAAATATTGTTTTGAAAGCCGATGTGCAAGGTTCCATTGAAGCACTAGCTGAATCACTCGAAAAATTATCCAGCCCAGAAATTTCTGTGCGCGTAATTTCTAAGGGTGTTGGTGGCTTTAATGAATCTGATATTAACTTGGCAATTGCTTCAAGTGCGCTGCTAATTGGTTTTAACGTACGCGCAGATGCTACCGCACGTCGTTTAGCGCAGCATGAAGGGATCGAAATCAACTACTACAGTATTATTTATGATGTGGTAGATAACATACGCCGTGCAGTACTTGGTGTGCTGGGGCCAGAGATCAAAGAAAAGATTATTGGCTTAGTCGAAGTGCGTGAAGTGTTCCGTTCCACTAAATTTGGTGCAATCGCTGGTTGTATGGTGGTTGATGGTAAGATTAAACGTGGTAATCAAATTCGTATACTACGTAATAACATAGTTGTCTTTACTGGCGAATTAGAATCTCTACGACGCTTCAAAGAAAACGTGGCCGAAGTTCGTATGGATATGGAATGTGGTATTGGCGTCAAGAATTACAACGACCTCAAAATCGGCGATCAAATAGAAGTATTTGAAATCTTTGAAGTCGCGCGTGAACAGATATAGAGGGATGCATTATGGTTCGACGTACTGCACGTAGTGGTCGATTAGGTGATTTGTTACATCGCGAATTGGCAATGTTAATTCGCGATGAGTGTACAGACCCACGTTTGGGCATGGTCACTATTTCTGGAGTCGATGTAACGGATGATTTATCTTTTGCACGTGTTCACGTAACTGTTTTAGAGACAGAAAAGCAAAAGAGTAGTATTGAGGCTCTCAATCACGCTGCTGGTTTCTTTCGTACTCAGCTATCCAAACATTTAACTTTAAGAGTAGTGCCAAAATTACGCTTTTATTACGATGAATCTTTGGCAGCGGGGGCGCGCATGGATGAATTGCTCTCCTCTATCAAAACTACTCCGCCAAGCGATGAAGACGAATAACATTATAAATGGTGTCCTAATCCTCAACAAAGATTCCGGTGAAACATCGAATCGTGCATTGCAACGTGCCAAACGCTTATTCCAAGCCGCTAAAGCTGGCCACACTGGCAGTCTCGATCCCTTAGCTAGCGGCGTATTGCCAATTTGTTTTGGTGAAGCAACCAAATATTCACGCTTTCTATTAGACGCGGATAAGACTTATGTGGTTACTGCCAAACTTGGCGTTACAACCACAACCTCTGATTCTGAAGGCGAAATTCTAGAAACTAAACCGGTAGCAAATTTCACACGCGCGCAAATATTAACTGAGATTGCCAAATTTATAGGTAGCACCAAGCAAATTCCAAGTATGTATTCTGCATTGAAGCATCAAGGGCAACCGTTATATAAATTAGCACGGCAAAACATTACAATTGATCGCCCAGCGCGCGATATTTTTGTCTACGAATATGAGTTGTTAGAATTTGATTTTGATGTGATAAAATGTCGCATCAAATGCAGCAAAGGTACCTATATTAGGAATCTAGTTGAAGATTTAGGCGCGGCATTAGGCTGTGGTGCACATGTAACCGCTTTACAACGTACGCAAGCGGGCCCGTTTAATTTAGAGCAAAGTTATACGCTATCTGTCATCCCCAAAAACCCCCTTGGTTTATCGGGGATCTTACTCCCACTCGAAACCCTAATTCAAAGCCTGCCACGCTTAAACCTCGACACACAAGCAGCAATCGATCTGCGCCATGGTAAAGTAGTAAATCTACAGACAAATTCTTCTGGAATTATCTCCTTATTTGACGAGCAACATGAATTTATCGGTATTGGCGAAACTTTTGCCGATGGTACCTTAATTGCTAAGCGTTTATTGGCTTCACCGCCGCTCTATTAAGTGACCAGCAAATATATACGTCAAACGTAACACCCCACCCCATGAATTTGCTAATGAGCCGCGTGGATTTATAATGTATTGTAGATCTGGATTTAGGTAAAAATCCTGCATCAGATATATAGCATAAGTTAATTCAAAAATGGTTTCAGTTTTTAGATGTCTGAGCCAGATGCTCGTAAAACCGAAAGCCGCGCGGTCATTTTTTCTATACGAAAATAAGCCTTTACAAGTAATACCGGTTGCAAATGAGTACGGAATATTATTGTCTTGTTTATTACTGTAACCGATCTGAGCAAAAACACTCATATTTTGGTTTTGTTTATTTAACCAGACATACTGCCCCATCAAATATGTACCAATATTACTGAATCCTACCTTAGATTTAGGCTGATAATTTCCCCATAGACCAATTTTTAAGTAGAAATCTCGCTCTAGCTTTTGATCAAGCGCAAAATTTAGATTTAACTGTTCGATAAAAAGTGCTCCATCACTAAAGATAGAATTTAAATGTTGTGGATTTCCCTGGAAAACTGCAGAGTCTAAGCTGTACGAAGGCTGTGAATATTTAAAAATCGCACCAAAACCAGAGTATGGATATGTTGCAACATTGGTGCCTGCGTTCATAACACGATTGGTACCAAATCCGGAGTTAAATAGTTCCTTCGGTACGTCATAACTATTTAAATAATCGCGCATATCCATAACACCCAGACGAACATTGGTACTATGCGATAGATTTTGAGCATAGTTTAATTCACTTAGTCGAATTTGGCGCTGCGCTGACATATTACTGATATTTTGAAATGCATTTTTATATTGAAAAGTATTATTTGAATCACCAATTATTAGCACACCAACTCTGGTGTTAGACTGAACAGAATTTAGCGACTGGTAATTAAGGATTGGGTTTAATACCGCATTATATACTGAACCAGGTTTTAGCCCACCATCAAAGGTGCGCAGACCTTCTAGCAACATAAATCCATCCAAACTTGGATTAGCTAAAACAGAGCCACAAATTGTGCTCAGTATGAATATTGTAAAATGGTTAATTAGTTTTGCTAACAATTTTTTTGCAGAAATTGTTCTGTAAGATCGACCACAGAATGTTCCATACACATTTAGCTTTCCCTATACTTTATATACATTAATATTAAACCACTTCGGCCATCCTCGAAACCACACTTCGGTCATCCTCGAAACCACACCTCGGTCATCCCCGAATCCGTACTTCGGTCATCCCCGAATCCGTACTTCGGTCATCCCCGAAACTGCGTAGCAGTTATCGGGGATCCATTTACAGTGTTCATAACCCCAGTTTTTTTCTGCATCCAGACCAATAAGCAACTATATTTATTGTATAAATATACGAGTTAGATGAGGTGTATAATGCCCAAATTACCAACCAAAGAAGAAATTAAGGCAGGTCTTGCTAGAGCAGCACAAAAAGCCAAAGCTGCTAAAGATTCCACTAAAAATTACGTATGGACTACTGGTGGTCTGAGAAAAGATGTTGTAAAAGCAGGTAACAAAGCAACAGATACTGCCGTTGCGCAAGCAGCTAAAATACGCCAACGACTTGCAAAAAAAACACAAAATGAGGGCGCAATTGTTGTACACGGTCAAGAGCAAAAACCGCAGAGCAGTTCGAAAACTGCTTTGCAACGTGCCAAAGACAGTAAAGAACAGGTTGGTAATTATATTTACAGGAGAACGCCAAAAACACGCCAAGCAATTTCTGATGCAAAGTCTTTTGCAGCAAGAAAATCTAAAGCTGGCTATGATTATGTGGCCAGTGGCAAGCTAAAGGATGATCGCAAAGCTATGTATCTACGAGCTAAAGCAAAGGCGACTGATCTGAGAAAGAGTGCACCTCAAAAAGAGGAAGATGAGATGAATCCAAGACCACAAAAAGGATTGTATGTGCGTGGTGCTAAAATGGCGGATAACCTTATGGAAAGCGCACGTACCGGATATTTGAAGGCAAAAAAAGCTATGCCGTCCGTAGGCAAAAAGAAAAAGGGTACATCGCAAGCTGCTAGCCGCCAAGAGCTAGGGAAGGCAGCCCAACAAGTAGCAAACCCTCCGATGCTCGAAGCTATGAAAGCCAGGTCTCAAAGAATGCGTAGAGATAGTAGTGATGACTCACATAAATCTAAAAGTGGAGCGGGCAAACCACCACCACCTCCTCCAAGACGTGGTAGCTCTAATAGCTGGGGCTAATCTCGAGCTATCCGCACTAAAAATCCCGAGGCCAAAAACCTCGGGATTCATGTTTCAGGATAAGTGTAATGCCAAGCTGATCTTAACATTCTATAATAATTATGTTATTCGCGTTTTGGATTAGCAGCAGAGTCACCTTGGTAGTCATGGGTGTTAACACATCGAGCCCTTTTGGTATTTTTATCGTCCTTAATTAGATCTTGCAGTTCACATTGAAATATGTTTCGACACAATCTATTTCCCTCATTTGTATCTGGTATAAGTTTTTTCAACTTATCAATATGTTCAGGGTATTTAGTTGCGACATAATTATAATACTCACAAAATATATTCAAATAATGCTCTATATTCAATTTGCTAATAAATAGTTCATTCACTTCCTGTGACACTTGCATCGGATCCCTATTTCTATTCTCTTTAGTTAAACTATGTCCTACCGGCAGATGGGTAAAATTCATAATTACACCAAAAAAATGTCGAACGTCGTAATGATTATCTTCAAACTTTAACGGTGGTATATTGTCTAAATCTATAAATGCCTTCTTTAAATCTACATTCCATGACTGATGCTGGGCAGAATCTATAAGGTATATCAAAGTATATAAGGGTGATGATAAGTTTACGGGAAAAAAATTGAACATGGCACCAGGAAGAATTCTATCTGCAACTGTTACACAATCTGTAGCTCCCAAAGCATGAGCTGCGGCGGAAAAGCAGTAATCATAAATTGCATTTACGTTTGCTAGCTTTAAACTTTGCTCTTGCCCAATAGTACTAAAAAAATCTTTTAATATATTTTGTAAAATTACAGGCAAGCTTGCTTTTTCACCACAATATAATATTTTTGCATGCCACGCTAAATATACTTGTGAACAGTAAGATGCATTAAATGCATGCGTTACTTCTTGATCAAAAAAAGTACGCCGACATAAATCTGCAAAATCACTAATTGTTGTATTTGAATCTAAGTGCAAATTTGGAACGCCATGATGATCAATGATCGATTGGATTTTCATTAAATCTAAGGTGCTTCCCAAAGAATACAAATTCTCTAAAAACGATTTGGTTGCAGCACTAACACCTGATTCTACGTAAAAGTCTACTAATTCAAACTCACCAAATTCTAACTTTACTTTCTCTGCAAAAGCCCTTTTTAATTCTAAATATTCTGGGGTATCATGTGTTTGACCGTTACTCCAATCTGGAATTAAGTGGTAATAAATTTTAATTGTCGGTACTGGCGATCGACCTTGCGCCGCATATTGTGCCTCTATCTGTTGCCTGATCTTGCGAACATTATCCAATTCTTCGAACATTTTTTCGCTGAATGTATATCCAGAACCATCGGCATTTCGAACCATTTTACTGAATAAAGCTAGTGTTATCACTGACTCTGGCATATCAATTGTCTCAATCTCATGCTATGATGTTATTATAGGTTACGAACGAAATTGTTGGTCAAAAATGCCTAAACACAAACCTGATTTGTTTATGCTGCTCAAGAATCCAGAGTCACTAATTACTTTTTTGCTTAGCGATGACTGTAGCGTTGATGATGTCAATGCTAGAGACAGACTTGGCAACCCTTTAATCGCTTTGGCTGCAAAACTAAACCATGCTGAACTTGTAGAAAAATTGTTAGATAAAGGGGCTGATCCCCGAATAAAAGACATTGATGGTAATACTGCTCTAGACTGGGCGAACCATCATAATAATAAAGAAATGTTTAACATACTTTACAAAAGCCTTAGTCCCTCTGGTAGCACCAATACCAAAAGATTCTAAAGTTAGCATAACGTCCAAAACCAAAGAGATATATCAATGTCTACTGCTTGTAATAGCACTAGATGTATATTCCTATGCGGATAATCTGATGCAGCAGGAACCGAAGTTAGACAGGAATATACCCCAGCCTGATGTCAGGATTTTGGAATTGAGGCGACCATAGAAGCTTTTGTGCAGAACTAAAACCGCACTTTTCCTTATAGCTACAATCCTTCTGGCCTTAGCTGCCGGGGGGTGGAGTTTCTTGAACCACCTACCTCACTATGCTACAATCCACCAGCTTATTTTATATAAGCAAGTTTATTTATTTTGATAACTTAAAACTCAGGGCGGCGCCCTATAAACAAATGGAGCAAACATGTCTATAACTACCGAAGCTAAGGCTGAACTTGTAAGCAAATTCAAACAGGGCCCAAATGATACTGGTTCTGCGAGTGTGCAAGTGGCTTTGTTATCGGCGAATATCATATCATTAACCGAACATCTAAAAACGCACAAAAAAGACGTGCATTCCAGACGTGGTCTAGTGGGCATGGTGAATCGCCGCCGTAAATTACTTAACTACTTAAAGGGTCGTAACGAACCTCAATACCAAAGCTTAATCGCTGAACTTGGTATTCGTAAATAATCTAAACAAAAGGACAGATGCATTGACAGCAACAATAAAGAAAGTACCGTTTGGTAGTCGTACTTTAACAATCGAAACTGGCGTGATTGCACGCCAGGCTACCGGCTCAGTAATCGTGGACATGGATGGTACCACGGTCCTAGTTACTGTAGTTGCACAACAAGACGCAAGCGCAGAGAAAGACTTTTTCCCTTTACGCGTCGATTATCAAGAAAAATCATATGCAGCTGGGATCATTCCAGGTGGATTTTTCAAACGCGAAGGCCGCCCAACTGAACGTGAAACTTTAATTGCACGTTTAATTGATCGCCCAATTCGTCCGTTATTTGATGGTCAATTTTTTAATGAAATTCAAATCATTGCAACAGTTGTTTCAATGAATCCTGAAGTAGAGCCTGATATTTTGGCAATGATTGGCGCATCCGCTGCATTAGCCATTTCCGGTGTGCCAATTGAAGAGACAATGGGTGCAGCACGTGTGGGCTATATTGATGGTTGTTATGTACTCAATCCAACCGCGCAAGAATTAAAAAATTCCAAGTTAAATCTGGTTGTTGCTGGCACCAAAACCTCTGTGTTAATGGTCGAGTCAGAAGCACAAGAATTATCTGAATCAGTAATGTTAGGTGCGGTAATGTTTGGCCATGGTCAATTCCAACCAATTATTCAGGCAATTAATGAATTAGCTAAAGAAGTGGGCAAGGCACGTTGGAACTGGCAGCCACCTGCACAGAACACAAAATTAATCCAAGCGATTGAAAGCCAATATGAAGCTGCGATTGCTAAGGCTTATTTAGTACGAGATAAACAAGAACGTCAAGAACAACTGCGTGTTATCCGTTCTGAAATTACTGAAAAATTCACGCCTACTGAAGATACACCAGAAGATATGCAGGTGACTGCGCGTGCAATTACCAAAGTAATTGATGATCTGGAAAGCAAAATTGTGCGTAATCGTATGCTGCGCGGCGAAAATCGTATTGATGGCCGTGATGCGCATACTGTGCGTCCAATTACGGTGCAAACAGGTTTGTTGGGTCGTACGCATGGTTCAGCACTATTTACCCGCGGTGAAACTCAGGCCTTGGCTGTAGTAACTTTAGGTACAACTAAAGATGCGCAGACTACAGATAGTATTATCGGTAAAGACACTGAAACGTTCATGTTACATTACAATTTCCCACCTTATAGCGTTGGTGAAATTGGTATGGTTGGTAGCCCTAAGCGTCGTGAAGTTGGGCATGGCAAATTAGCTAAGCGTGGTTTACAAGCTGTTCTGCCTACGATGGAAACATTCCCATATGTTATTCGTTTGGTTTCAGAAATTACTGAATCAAATGGCTCAAGTTCTATGGCATCAGTTTGCGGTGGTAGCTTGGCATTAATGGATGCTGGCGTACCAATTAAAGCTCCTGTGGCTGGTATTGCAATGGGCTTGATCAAGGGTGACAAAGATTTTGTGGTAATCACAGATATTCTTGGTGATGAAGATCATTTGGGTGATATGGACTTTAAAGTGGCTGGTACTGAATATGGGATTACTGCTTTGCAAATGGATATAAAGATCTATGGTATTACTGAAGAGATTATGTCCAAGGCATTAGAAAGTGCTCGCACTGGTCGTTTACATATTCTAGGTGTGATGTCAAAAGCAATTAAGACACCACGTGAAGAATTATCAGCTTTTGCGCCACGTATTATATCAATGCGTATTAATCCTGAAAAAATCAAAGATGTTATTGGTAAGGGCGGCTCAGTTATTCGTGGTATTATCGAAGAAACTGGCGCTTCAATCGACATTACTGATGATGGATTGGTGCAAATCGCCTCAGTTGATCAATCAGCAGGGTTGGCAGCGCAACGCCGTATTGAAGCAATTACTATGGAAGCAGAAGTAGGTAAGATCTACACTGGTAAAGTAGTTCGGATTGCAGACTTTGGTGCGTTCGTAAACATTCTGCCTGGTAAAGACGGTTTGGTGCACATTTCCCAAATATCAAATGACAGGGTAGAAAATGTTACTGATGTTTTGCAAGAAGGGCAAATGGTTGATGTCAAATTGATTGAAATAGATCGCCAAGGACGCTTCAAGCTCAGCATGCGCGTGTTGATTGAAGATTCCGCGGATACCCCCGAAAAGGACGAACAATAAAATTAAACGGGTCGAAAGGCCCGTTTTTTTTGAGCTATAATCTAATATGCGGGAGTGGAAGTCCCGAAAGGAGGCTAGGATGGCGTGGAATGACTTTACGGCCGCCATTGCTAAAATGGACTTGATGGGAGGGGTGAAACCCGAGGCTAGTACATATGCCGGTATGACCGAGATGTTTTTAACTCCAAATATCGCAGCTAGTAGTCCGGATCCATATTTTCTAACTCCAGAATCCTGTTTTGCTTCTGTCAGCGTCTCCGATCTACCCTTCAATGCGCTGTTTATTTCTGAACCGAACATAATAATTATGGATTGGGACACTAATATCTTGGGGACTGTCGAAGAACGCTTAACTGAAATGCAACGCATTTTTACCGAAGCAAATTTTAAGCCGGAAGTTTTGGCGCAAAATAAATCACTAGCTGAAGACATGATCGAAGATGAATACGATTATGAATATTGGGAACGTCTTACTACAGGTTTAATTGAATATTATCGTAATCGCAAAGATCCGCGTTTTGAAATTATTAAAGCTACTTTAAATTTAGAGCATAGCAAGTACAAACAAGCAGCCAAACGGTTATCTTATCTTTCCAAAGGGCACTGGTATGCGAATAATGAAATTGATCGTGAAAGTATGGAAGAGGACTCGATTGAAAATCAATTACGTGTCTTGGGCGAAGAATATTACCATACAACTCGAACTATATTTTTCACGCATGCGAGTGAAGAGCTGCTGAAATCGATTACGCAAAAGAATTTCTGTTTTATGACTATTAACTTGTTGGATCAGCAGGCAATAAATTCTGTCATGCAATGCATGCAAGATAATGCATTAAAACTTCGCCGCCTGAATTTAACTATTTTATTAGATGAGCTTGTTATTTCCAGTGCAAAACTGCGGCAGTTGATTTCTACTCTCGAAACCTTACAGAAGGTAATGGTTACTGACACTACTGTCTTGCTAAGTCACATTGCAGATTTCAGTGTTTGTACGCCATTTCGTGGCGTGATGGATGAATTGCATAAACTCCTTAGCAGAATTGAAGAGATTGAAAAAGAAGCAACTAATGCTGATCAACAAATCGAAAGCATGCGGCAAAATTATATTAAAGAATTTTTGCCTATAAGTATCATTACCACCAACAAACATCGTTTCTATTCAGATACCGGAGCAGAGTGATTACTTATCGCCAATGTTAAACATAGGCAGTTTTTTCTCAATCAGGATTTGTTTGCACCTAACATATTGCGGTAGACCACTGTCGTTATACGGTGGATAAGATTCACCCATAATTAGTGGTTGTAAGTATTCTCGGCATTGGTCTGTAATGCCAAAACCATCAGGCCGAATATATTCCGGCGGCATTTTTTTTTCGATATTTGCCACATCTTTGAGAGGGGCTGCATCAATACGCCAAGTGTAGGGATTATTTGATTCGCGTACAATTATCGGCATGACTGCATTTTTACCATGCATTGCAAATTCAACTGCTGATTGTCCAGTTGCATATGCTTGATCAACATCAGTATGTGAAGCAATATGCCGCGCTGCACGCTGCAAATAATCACAGACCGCCCAGTGTTGTTTATAGCCTAGTTTTTCTTGTACTAAAGCAGCTAGTTTGGGGGCTACACCGCCAAGTTGGGCGTGGCCGAAGGCATCTTTGTTGCCGCTGTCAGAGACAAATTCACCTTGCGCGTTGCGGATGCCTTCGGATGCAACGATAGCACAATAACCATATTTTTCTACGCAGCGCTTTACTTCAGCGCAAAATTTTTCTGCGTCGAAAGTTACTTCTGGAAATAAAATTATATGTGGTGCCTGGTTTGCAGATTGTGCAGCTAAACCACCTGCAGCGGCAATCCATCCGGCGTGGCGGCCCATTACTTCCATCACAAAAACTTTAGTCGAGCTTTCAGCCATAGCGGCCACATCTAAGCCAGCTTCTAAGATCGAAATAGCTACGTACTTAGCTACAGACCCAAAACCAGGTGAGTTGTCTGTAAGATTAAGATCATTATCTATCGTTTTTGGGATCCCGATACAAGTGACAGGGTAGCCAACCTGTTGGCAATACTCGGCAATCTTATTGGTTGTATCTTGCGAATCACCACCGCCATTATAGAAAAAATAACCAATCTTATGCGCTTTGAAGACTTCAATTAAACGCTCAAAGGCAGCTTGATCAGTCTTAGGATCCTTTAATTTATAGCGACAAGAACCAAATGCTCCGCCCGGGGTATGGAACAACCCAGCGATAAATGTCTGAGGTTCCTGACTAATTGAAATTAAATCTTCGCGTAAAACGCCTATAATACCATTGAGCCCAGCATAAACTTGTCCAATACTATCTGGGTAGAGCTTTGCCGTTTGAATTACACCACAGGCTTGGGCATTTATTACCGCAGTGACGCCTCCAGATTGGGCATAAATGGCGTTCTTAATAATCACTAGCTTATCTCCTGTGGGTTGATAATAGAAAAGTAGTGGAATGTAACTAATTTAGCAATAGGGATATCGATGCGTCTTATTCAGCTGGGAAAAGTTTATGCTCGCTTATTGGGCACACATGGCAAGCCATCAGAGGTTCCGCATTCTTTAACTCTATGTATATTCTTAGCGTTAATATTCTGCATCTTAGATATCTTAACCAATGTTTGGTATGTAAATATTGTTAATATCTATGACCAAAGTTTGGGTATGCGGCTAAGCTTTGGTGGCGCAGCAATTGTTGCTCTAGTCTGGGTTTTGGTCTTGGTTGCCAGTGTGCGCACCTTGTTTGCATATTACAAACATACTGAACGCGTGTTACAAATTGTAACTTCTATATTAGGTGTTGATATATTCTTGACTCTTGTGACTTTGCTCTGGATGTTAGGCTTAACTCTGATGCGCCTACCTTTGGATTACGGTACTACGGCCTCAATAGTGCTTATTATTGGGTTTGTTTTAATCATGTATTGGCAGTTTATGGTTTATGTGCATATCTTGATGAATAGCTTGCATATAAAATTAATGCGCGCTGGAACATTTGCATTAATTTATCTAATAGTGCAACATAATCTGACCGAATTGCTAATTAATATAGTCATCAACATCAGTGAGCCAGTAGCATGAAAATACATATTCTAGGGATCTGTGGTACTTTTATGGGTAGTTTAGCAATCTTGGCTAGCAAAGCAGGGTTCCAAGTTTCCGGGCAAGACGCCAAAATCTATCCGCCAATGAGTACGCAATTAATCGAAAATAATATTGCCATCACTGATGAATTTGCAATTGAAGATATGCCCAAAGATGTTGATTTGGTTGTGATTGGCAATGTAATGCGTCGTGGCATGCCGATCATAGAATATGTTTTAGACCAACGCCTACCTTTTGTATCTGGTCCAGAATTTTTAGCTAAATATCTATTAAACAAACAACACGTGTTAGCCGTTACTGGTACACATGGCAAAACTACTACTTCTAGTTTGCTAGCCTGGATTTTAACCTATGCCGGATTAGAGCCTGGCTTTTTAATTGGTGGGGTGCCGAATAATTTTGGTTTATCCGCTGAGTTAGGGGCAGGTAAATATTTTGTAGTCGAAGGGGATGAATATGATTGCGCCTTCTTTGATAAGCGTTCCAAATTTTTGCATTATCAGCCACAAACTCTAATCATTAACAATATAGAATTTGATCACGCAGATATTTTTGCCAATCTAGATGCAATCATTACGCAGTTTCATCATTTGGTACGCATGATTCCAAGTTCTGGTTTGATTGTGTACCGTAATGATGATCAAAATATTCATGATTTATTAGCTAAAGGATGCTGGAGCAAAACTGCAACTTTTGCTAGCAACAATGCTGATTGGGATTTTAAATCTTTGGGCGATAAAGAGCTACCATTTTCTTTGCTTGGCGAACATAACAAACTAAATGCCTTAGCTGCGATTGCTGCCGCATCTAATGTCGGTGTCTCGATCGAAATTGCACTTGCTGCATTACAAGAATTCAAAGGCGTCAAGCGCCGTTTAGAAATCAAAGGTTCAGCGCGTGGCATCACTGTTTACAGTGATTTTGCGCATCATCCAACTGCAATTGATACAACGCTGGCTGGTTTGCGTAAATTAATTGGCGCGGATAAGCGTATAATTGCCATTGTTGATATCTGCTCAAATACAATGAAAGCAGGTACGCATCAGGATACATTAGCACATTGTGTGAAAGATGCAGATGTAGTGCATTATTTTCATGCTACAGAATTATCTTGGGATGTGAAACCAATCTGGACTGCTAGCCAAAAACCTGGTGGTGTCTGGCAAGATAAAACCACCTTGCTCAGTGCCATGTTGCCGGAATTGCGCGAGGGTGATTATGTATTATTGATGAGCAATGGCTCGTTCGAAGATTTTGCACATAATTTGGTGCGAGAGCTTAATTTGGCGACAGTATAAAGAGGTAAGCGTGATTATACTAGGTGAATTAGATATTTCAAATCTACTAAAAGCAAATGCGAGATTTGCTGAGGTTTTGATACTAAAAAAAGATGATATTGTTAGAGATGCTGCAATTCAAAGATTTGAATTTACTTATGAATTAGTTTGGAAAACTTTACGCAAAATATTGTTAAAGAGGGGTGTTGAAGCTAACAGCCCGAAAACAGTATTTAGGTTGGCCGCTAAAGATAATATTATCGATAATGTTGAAACATGGTTTGAATTTGTTGATTTTAGAAATCAAACTGTTCATGTATATAACCCAGTTATAGCTGAAGAAATATATTCTAATTTGCCCAAATTCCAAAAGCTTACCAATGCTCTAATAGATAAATTAAAATCTAGTGAATTCCAATAATGCACATACCTGGTCTAACAACAAAGCAACTTGAATTAATTAGCAGCTTCATACCAAAGGAGTGTGAGGTTAAATTGTTTGGTTCGCGAGTAAAGGGTGGCTATAGAGAAAATTCTGATCTTGATATCTGCATATTATCTGACGTTCCTCGTTCTACGGTGACAAGGATTAATGAGTGTTTTGAAGAAAGCGATTTACCTTTCACAGTGGATGTGGTTTTGTATAAAGATTGTACTGATGATTTCAAGAAAATAATCGATGTGACAGGGGTAAAATTAATTCGTAATTAGAATCCTATATTTGCCTCTTATCTCGATGACCTAGTTTTATACAACGAAAACATGATTCCACCAGCTAGTAATCCAACCGTTACCCCGAGCGATACACTGGCAGGAAATTTAGTCCAACCAAATAGATCGGCAATAAATATTTTTGATCCTATAAAGACTAAAATTAAAGATAAAGCATATTTTAAATAGACAAAACGTGGCAGAACTGCAGCCAAAGCAAAGAATAGAGCTCTTAAGCCTAATATTGCAAATATATTACTCGTGTATATTATATACGTGTCAGTTGTTATAGCAAAAATCGCAGGGACGCTATCTATTGCAAAAAGTGCATCTACGCCTTCGATCATTAACAAAGCAACGAATAAAGGTGTACACCAAAGCAATTTTTTATTGGTTGTCTGATCAATGATTCTAACAAAGAAATGGTTGCCGTGCAGTTCTTTGGTAACTCTCAAATGTGATTGAATAAATTTTAAAAGCTTATTATCACCCATATTAGTTTCATGATCCTTTACAAATAGCATTTTAATCCCAGTTAAGATTAAAAATACCGCGAAGATGTATAGTATCCAGCTAAACTCTGCAACTAATTTTGCTCCAACTCCAATCATAATACCGCGCATTACAATGACGCCAAGTATGCCCCAAAATAGAACACGGTGTTGATATATTCTAGGAATACCCAAATAAGTGAAAATTAATGATATTACAAATATATTATCTAGAGAGAGTGATTTTTCAATTAGGTATCCAGTAAGATATTCACTTACTGCCTGCATGCCAAGTTTATGCCAAACTAAAATTGAAAATAGTAAACCTATAGCAATGTAAAAGGCGCTTAATAATAAACTTTCTTTAACTCCTATCTCATGATCTTTTTTGTTGAATACACCAAGATCTAAAAATAACAAAAAAACGACTATAGATAAGAATATTACCCACATCCATATGGATTTATCCATGGTAGCCTCTATCCTTGATTAAGATTAAATTCAATTTCACTAGTATGCTCATAGTTCGACTAGATTGCCACTAATTAAATATATTATGGATTACAATTCCAGCAATTTCCCGGGTCTGCCATTAAAAGTGCATCATTACTAGGGTGCATTTCTTGAGCTGAACATTTTGTACAGGTGAAAATTTCAAATTTCACCATTTCCGTACCCATCCCACACTCCCTACATTCAAGCCCCTTTACTACACTTGTAATACCCCAACCAGGGGCATTACATATCTTGCATATAGATTTTAATCTACGAGCCAATTTTAGAGATAGTTCATGAATTACAGCCATTCTAGATGGGTTCATATGTGCACGCATATCAGTTTCAACCCATACTTTCTTATCTGCAGAGCAAGCAATTGATTTTTCGAAGGCATCAATCAAAACTGGCTCGGAAACAATACCTTTAAAGACTGATAAATTACTTGCTTTAAGATTGGGTCGCACTATTAGGGCATGTGAAGGGAATCGTGCATTACTAGCAAACTGCATAAGCTCATCTACTGATGCAATTACTTTAGTTTGATAGTTGGTTTTTAAGCTAAATGATTTCTCATAAATATGTAGGTCTAACTTTTTATCTATAAAATATAAAATTTCCTGATTGCAAGGTACAAAATGCATAGCTGGGTGCGGGCCAAAACTTCCTTCACTTGCCAACCCATATGATAAATTGGTTGTATCTAAGCCCCACTCACATTTAGTCCTAGCTGATTCTAGTGCAGTTGATTTTCTTGGTACCTCTCCAGAAAAAGTTCCCAAAATATCAGTATCTAACTCGCACGTAACTATCTCAGCCATTAACTCGATTGCAAAAGCCGGGGAAATGCTTTGCTCTTTTTTATGCTTTGTAGTTAGTACAATTTTGCAATTTTCATAATAACTCATAGCTTTGCCAGTTCAAGTCGTTGTCAATTCTATATGCTTTATTCGTTAACGGGTCGATTGCACAGAGTAATACCCAATTGTTACTAAATAAATTCTTGAGCAGTTGATGCTTGCTAATTATGGATGAAATCATTTCAAGTGGGGCATATACTACGGCAGTCAAACGTAACAACTCGTGATAATTTGTATCGTCATCAATTTTTACTGATTGGATTGGTAATCCGTGCATAAGATCACTTGCATTGCCTTGTACTATACCAATTTTACCGGTGATATTTTGAGTAACTTTGCTGCCACTGCCATAAACAATATTATTTGCAGTAGAGAATAGATACTGACAATTGATCCATTGTGCCACTACCAAAGGAGCTGTTAGTATAGTTTCCAAAGCACTACCATCACTATCGAAGCGCCAATCGTAGGAGTGCAAGAATGATCTGCCATCTAAATCAAGATTTTCTGTTAGCTTTCTTGGTGCAACAATAAATGAGGCGTTACGAGCCAAGCCCCACTCTGGGCGGGTCTGACTCCAGTCAAGACTGCGTTGATTTATTTTAAACATCAAATTTGACTCATTTGTTGCCAGTTGCATATGTTCTGCCCTGAATTTATTATTATTTATTCTAGCCTTATGCAAATCGAGTGTAAGTTTCTCAATAGTGCGTGCTATATGAGCAGGATTACCTTGAGAATTGAAAATTTCCACTTCGTCTGTAGTGGTATTATGTTCTGCAGCCACAAAGATAGTATCGCTTGGCACAAATATAGAGATCGAGTTAAGATAGGATCTGATGGCAGGATCGTTTAAGATTTCAGCCAGGACCTGTGCATTATATCCACCTTTATTCCCCCCACAAGCACCACAATCAAGCGCAGATGCGTATGGATTGTTATCTGTACAACTCTTGTGTCCACACAATAATACAACCGGCGCAAAGTTATTGACTAATCCAGTCATGAGTAATGCATTTTTAGCATACTGACATCTCTCGTCAAACGCGATCGCATCAATATTATCTTTAGATGGCTTTATATTAATCGTTGGCTTGATCAAAGAGCTTGCATAACTTTTTAGTTTTGATGTTGCACTTGAATTAATGCTTCTGGATATTAGTAACAATCCAAATAGAGGGCCGATTATTTCAACCAACAAGAATGGTGTTGTAAAGCTGTGCTTAAGAGATTTATAAATTGATTTTAGCTTGTCATTAATGCCTGATTTTAAATTATGTATTGCTAATTTAGAATCTGTGCAATTATGTGTTTCGCATACATTATGCTTGGCTTTGATTAGTACCGGGCAGGATGATATATCTTGCGCTGTTCTATGTTTTCTTATACTAATCGGAATACCGAAAAATCCTGCGTAACCAAAAGTCTCATACTCTCCCTGTGATTCAATTGCTCTTCGAAATGGTTCAGATCTTACATCAATACAAAATACTAGTTGTGCTGCTGTAACTTTATGGTTGTCAGGCTTATGCTTATCTTGTAACTGTAGCAAAACTGATTCTATTAATGGAGTTGAATATTTTATTTCATTCTCAGTTAATTGATTAATCAGTTCAGACACATTTCTGTTATGAGCTTTAAGCGGCAGACACAATATTTCTGCTGCTTCTGGCCACATTGTGCAAGCTATTACAAGGCGTAATGCTAAATAATCAATCAGCTCTATGGGTGTATCAGATCTATTATCTGAATATTCTACCAAGTATTTTACGTGCCCGGCCCAACCTGGTAGAGTTACTAACATTAATGTAAAAAATTTAGCATACTCAAAAGATGGAATTGCCAACTTATCCAGGCAATGTTTAATCGCTAATAGTGGTTCGTTTGGTAATGTTTTTAACCAAAGAACCCTGTCTCGTTTTTTCATATGGAGTCTAGAGTCATGTATAGCTAGACTTTTCCATGCCTCGAACATTGTTTTACCGTGTAATGGTATTGCGATTGTAGCTTGATTAAGATCAAATATAGCTTGGCACCACTTGATTGTTTCGCGGTTGATATCAAGCATTTGGCTAGGTATCTCTAGATCTTCAAAATACTTGGAAGCTGTAGCTAATGCCTCGATAAATGGCTTATCCTCTAAACCTGCTAATGGGTTTCTTGCTATATAAGATTGTAGAGGCCAAGTAGGCGCAACATTGTTCCAAGCATCTGACATGCATTTTGATAAGTCCCGTTGCTTATAATCAACGGCAATACTTAAATTCCCTGGCTTGATAAATACTTGGTCTTTTAATTGCTGTAACATCTTAATCTTCCTCTAGTAATTGTATGCTTTGCGAGCCGTGGTGATTGTAGAACTATGCGGTTGGCATGCATTTAACAGTAATACATAAGTTTTATTCTTAATTTGTCTAGCATTAATTAGATTACCTAGTGTGGTTCTAAATGTTACGCATAACCATGCTAATGATAAAAGTATAAAGGCTATGACATGTAAAGTGTTCAAGGGTTGGGCAGATTGTAATTCTACCGATTGCATAAAGTGCTCGTGGGTCTTTATTACTGTGCCATAAATTGCTGTCATACCTATACTCGCAATTATTGCGACTAAATACTTGATATAATTTTTGCTCGACAAAATGGTCAGGACAAATTGAGTGGCAGTAATGAATATTATGCCTTTTAAAAATAGAGTTGTGTCAAGATTTAGTTGTATGTAACCACTGGTTTGACAAAATACAT
>CAYPGU010000009.1:0-19296 GCA_964409995.1 uncultured Legionellaceae bacterium
CCACTGGGTCAGCGGTTCGAGTCCGTTCCGGGGAGCCAATCAGAACACCTACCCAAATTTACCATTAGCTATTTCCTTGTTCCTTGCATGCAATTATTTCTAACGATACAATGCCAAAGTTTTGTGATCTACTTAACACAAATTTGCCTTCCTCTACGAGCAATTACACATAATTTATTGGCCTAAGAAATTTAAATTATCGGAAATAATAAGTGAAAACATTAATAAGCCTGCAACCTAAGAAAGCTAAAATAAAATATGAGGCAGGTTTGGAAAGAACTAATACTAAAGTTGATAAATTTTGCCTTGAATATGAAGAAGGCGATGATCTTAAACAAAAAGTCTTCATTGTGGATGGTACAAAGACTTCTTTGATAGAATCTACCACTCTTGATCCTGATGATTTCTCAGGCGCAAAAAGTGAGGATATAACCGCATGTGGTGATCTTTATGAATGTGCATGTCTAGATACCTATAACCGTTTTGAAGAAAATAATATACGTCTACCGTATGAAACAGCTGTAATCAATTGGTGTAAAGAGAATAAAAAGTCAACCGTTACAATTCTATCCCTTGGCTCTGGTGGTCTTTTGCAGGAAGCAATTCTTGCTGAAAGACTCAAAGCGATAGGCATCACACCATCTTTTATTTGCGTTGATGGTAGTTACCCAAGCGATCCTAATATAGAAATACAAAGACAAAGAAAATTACGTGGCAAAACAATAGATCCTGAAGATTTTTATGAATGGATGTTAACCCCATCTACACCAATCATGCTGTATAGCCTAAGATGTACTAAAGCGATTGAAGATTTCCGCAAACATGCTTCATTACAGACATTTAGCAGCATTGCGGATCTTTCTTTTGCATTAGAGCATGATATGCTCCCAGTATTACCAGATTTAATAGTTGCGATAGATTTACTAGCAGAGTTGGAAGTACCTATAGATACCCGGGTGTCTCAAAAAGTTATTTATGAAGGTAAGCTACAAGGCTACATTGGTGATAAAAAATACTCCGTTGATTATATGCCAGGCGAAAACGGATCAAATAGAGATTGGGGTTGGTATAATTTCTCCATAATGCTTCTAAGCAGTGGGTTACTAAAACACAATCCCGAGTTACAAAGCATTGTAGCTGCTTATGGTATGCTTAAATGGTTTAGTGGCATTGATGAAGTTAGATGCGAAATTCTATTACCTAACGTTGGTAGTTTAGTATTAGGGTTAGATGATAACAGTCCTGAAGTATTAAACATAACACCATTGCATGTTGCGTTATTAAAAAAAAATGATATCTCTTGCCATCAATTTCCAAAAAGAACAATCATTGTTACACCCCAAAGGGCTGGTTTTATATTCCCGGAAAAATTACAAGACATGATTTTTGCTATGTTTACAGAACGCGACAGCACACTCACAGAATACGAATTTCTAACAAAAATCAAACCTTCTTGTGAACAGATTAACAAAGTGCCGCTATCGGTTGCATATCGTTTTGTAGGTTTGGAGCCTACTATATCGTCTAATGCTTCGGTGGCTGCTACAAACACAACACAATGGATGTCATCCATTACACAATTTAAAACTCATTATTCACAGCATAAATCGGATTACCTCAAAGCTTCCATGGCTATTGGAGCCCTATCAATGGCAGCAGCGTACAAATTATCATTAGGATAAAAATACATTCTTAAATGGCAGCTTATAGATGCAGAGCCCATAGTCTTCTACTGAAGCCCAAGCTCGACTTACCATTGTTATTTCGTATTGCTTCTTTATTAGTTCGTAATATAAACTATGTTTCGTTGTGTAAGATTTTGGGTAAAATCCGTTTTATAAAGATAAAACCTAGCTAAATCAAGACCTCTAGCAGCAAAACGAGTCCGTTCCGGGAGCCATCATGTGACCTACAGTCTATTTAAGGAGATTATTAATCTCACTAATTAGTAAGTTGAAATATTGAGAATAAATAATAAAGCATGACAATATTTTAGCCAGGTCATTCAAAGATAGTAAATTGTGGTGCGTTGCACAATTGCTACTATTATAGGTGCTTTTATCATCAGCAAACACAGCCCAGGAATTGATGCCTAGTAAAGATGATAGGAGCTCAAGTATTTATAGTGTATGTTTCATATAAACATCCTTTTAAAAACTAATTCCCCCTCTTAACAAACCTTTAGGAAAATTAGCTACTATTATAATAACTTGTTATATAATAAGGTGTTAGGGGAAGGTTAGTATGCGTGCATTTTCACTGATCGAATTGATGGTAGTTATCGCAATAGTAGCACTACTATCTGTAGTAGCAGTGCCAGCCTACAATCAATATGTAACCAAAGCTAAAATTAGCTCTGCGATAGGGGTTATTTCCAGCGCGATTACAAAATCTAAGGAAAACTATAATATTGATGGTGAATTTGGACAAGCCGCATCCACCGGGTTTGCTGCGGATGGCTCAGATCCGACACTCACAGACTATACTTCTGGCAAATTAACTGACACACTAGCCTATCTAATTGTAACGCGTAGCACTCCAACTCCTGGGATTTGTAATTTTCAGACTATAAACGCATACATAACCAACTTCGGTGAAGGTGATGCGTTTCTAAACCCACCTGGCGATGCGATCGTAGCTCAATACTCGCTAATAGATGTAAACGGCACTGTTATAATACGTTGCAGTTCTGCTTATTCAGTTGGTGCAGATATTTCAGACCCACAAAATCCTAGCGGCGGCACCCAAATTGGGGGAGAGATAATAAGTAACTGCCCAAACGTGCAGGATGATCCGGGATACTTCGCAGAAACGGCTAACATAGAATCAACCGCTTGCCAGTAACCACTCATGAGGCATGGACAATACTAACGATTTTTTGGAGACTACAAGGTCTATGCAGGTAGTGAAGGACAGAATATCCCTAAAATTATGAAATGCTCAAATACATCGCCATAATAACTTGTTGATTTTTTTATAGGGACTGACAGCAAAAGATATTTCAACAGCCAAAAGTATGAATATATCTGTAGTTACACTAGATCATTTTCTTAAAAATAATTATTACAAATTAAAAATATTAAACGGACAAACCAACTATAATATGGAAACAGAGGTATTTTTGTATATGTACAAAGCGTTTTCTCTAATAGAACTTATGGTTGTAATTGCAATTGTTGCAGTTTTGTCCGCTGTATCTGTTCCGGCATACAAAGATTACATAGAAAAAGCAAGATTGTCTAAAAGCATGTACTTTATTAACGCACAAGTTGATAAGGCTTCTGTGTATTACCACACAAATAGTGAATTTGCTAGCTTCAGACAGATCGGATTGCCAACTATCGTTGGCAATGATTTTGCAACCGAAAATGACTACTCTGTTCGAGTTGACCCAAGTGTATTCGTAGGAGCTCTTACTATGAATGTTTCTTATCCTCCAGCAACTTGCCCATACATGAATTTATTATCTAATGTTAGTACTGGAGACATAGCAGGACTAGACAATAATGAAATCAGTAACTTAACATTCGGGGAGATGGAGGATCTAAATGTCAAATTGATGAACTCCATAAGCTACGTTATCGATCTTGATGGTGTTCTTGTCAAAAGGTGTTATTACCAATATACCCCTATTTTAAGCAGTGGGTTTGGAACTCCTATTAGCGGAGATTACATATCTAATTGTACAAATTTAGCTGATTTCCCTGATGCAACTTCAGAACTAACAACTTTAGTTAATAGTTGCAACTAAATCTATTGTTTTTATTATGTACATTGTATAGATGGTGCAGCTGTAAAAACAGATTTTGCGTGGTTCGATACCAGGTTATACCTAATCGAAACAAGCTCCAATCAATGATCTTTTATGACATTAGCAGTCTGGATTTCAGTAATATCTACAGGTACTCCAGTCATTTCAGTAATTTGTACTTTTACTCGATCCCAATTTATGTTCTCACGTAGTGGATGTTGTATATCCTTCATAAGATCAGCAAGTAATTTATACTTGTCAGAATGTATTACGTTGTAATATTGATCTGGAAATAATTCATGTGCCTCAATATAAACTCTATCACCTACAAAGCCTATTTTATAAGGCTCATAAATTATAGTAACTTTGGTGCCAATTTCTGTGTTATGAAACAACTCTTCGATGTCTTCGGCGTACATACGAATACAACCACTACTACTTCGTACCCCTACACTCGCAGGCTCGTTTGTACCGTGCATTCGATAATTTGTCCATCCATAATTCATGGCATACTTACCTAAAGGGTTATTCGGCCCAGGACCAATAGCAGATGGTAAATTAATGCCCTTGCTTGCTTTATACGCACGAATAGAAGGAGGTGGAACCCAAGTTGGATTTTCGCGTTTTTTAACAATTTCTGTTTCACCAACTGGAGTACGCCAGCCAGTGCGACCAACCCCAACCGGATATGTCATTACAGTGTTTGGTTGATCTGGCGGGAAAAAATAAACTCTTAACTCCGCCAAATTTAATATTATACCTTCATGTTTTACTGCAGGTAATATATAGGCAGAAGGTATTAGCAATTGTGATCCAACAACTAGTTTATCTGGATCTATATCAGGATTAGCTTCTTCTAATTCTAACATCCCCATATCGTTAGCGTATGCAATGCTGTGAAGCGTATCACCTTTTTGTACAGTAACATATTTAATTTCACCAATTATGTCGCTATTGGGAGAAATGGTGTAGGTTGCGGCCAATAGTGTTGGTGTATAAATACACAAGAAAGCAAAAGTTGCTTTTAAACAGCCATTTATAGTTATTTTCATTTAAACTACCAATTACCATAAATATTATACTTAATATCAAGTTTAGACTAACCAGGCGCGATTTGGGTGAATAATTACTGGTCACTTAGACATGGTTTTTGTTGCGCCTGCACTTAATTTAGATTTGTATACCTCAAGGTAATAGTGCACCACACAAAGAAGAAAGGACGAGGCAATCCAACGTATCCCGGCCTTAAAAAGGATTCTAATCATAAAGTCTGTATCCGAATTCGACACCTTTAAATTCTTAAACAACTTGTTTCATAATTTGTTAGCTTTGACTAAAAATATTTGGAGTTAGGTTTAATTATTCAACGATCTTAATCCGGAAATTTCGAAAAACGCCCCGTCCGGGGAGCCATCATCTGACCTAGAATCTATTTTTCGAAAATATTAATTCTTGCCTTTATCTGATAATACAAGTTTTTGGATAGTTAAAATTAAAATGCAAAAACAGATTGAAAGTCTAATAGAACAATATAGCTCATCGATAAGAGTCAATTTTAATATCCTTGCAGTTGGATCAAGTTCAAACATCACACCATCTAATAAGTTTAGCTTCCATAACATTGATTATCCTTTTTGTATAAATCAAGATATATACAACAGGTGGGTTCATAGGCATGCATTTATTGATCTTTTAGAATTAAACTAAATAATTACAAATACCTATCCACTTGAATATAAATTTCCATATTAAATCACGTAATTTTAAAATAATTTTCAACATAACTTATTCTATTTAGTAAAATACTTTCTCACTGCCACTTGCCATGGCAACACGGTAATATCTCCAATTTTCTTCGCACGTGGTTCTTGAGACATGCATATAGCTTCAGAATTAGGTATATCATTAACAAGGTTAGCGAACGATGCTAATTTATCTTCACGGACATTATCACTACTCTTGATTTCTATGCATAGTAATTTTTCACCAGGACGATCAACAACCAAGTCAATTTCAACATCATCCTTAGTTTTTATATATGAAAATCTATATTCTGGGAAATAGTAACTAGCCAAACGCACGCATTCTAAAATTATAAAATGTTCAAAAACATCACCGTAATAACTTGTTGATTTTTTAATAGGAACTGAGAGCATTCTGCTTAAAGATCTACATACTCCTGTATCAAAATAATAAAATTTAGGTTTTGAATGCAGGCGTTTTCTAAATGAACCATGATACGGCTCTAACACGAAACCCATTAAGGTGTCTTCCAAAATAGAAAAATATTGTTTAATAGTCTTATCATCTACTCCAACATCTTTGGCAATATTTGCAAGATTTAAAATCTGACCGTTACATTGTGCTGAAACTTCAAGAAACTTTCTAAATGGATCAATCTTGCGTATAAATTGTTCTAACCAAATTTCTTCTTTTAGATATGTTTGCGCATACGCCTGCAGAAAACTTGCTTTTTCAGAATCATCTTGCATTTTATATACAACAGCCGGCAATGTACCCCAATGTAACGCAGAATCAAGATCAAAATCTTTGCCTAACTCGATTGATGTAAAAGGAAACAAATTATATACAAATGCTCTTCCGGCTAATAAGTTAGCACCACCATGTTTTAGTTTACGTGCACTTGAGCCAGTCATTATAAAAATTTTATCTGTATCCTCTATTAACTGATGAACTAAATCTAAAAGTTTTGGTAATTTTTGAACCTCATCAATAACTATATATTTAACATTTTTCTCTAGTGCCAAAACCTCTTGTTTAAAGCTCACAGGATCTCTTGAATAGCGCTCTTCAAAGCTCGGATCTAATAAGTCTATCCAAAGGGTATTCTTAGATTCAAAGGTATGCTTCAATAAGGTAGTTTTACCTGTATTTCTTGCCCCAAATAGGAAGAAACTCCGGGATAGGGGTAATTGCAACAATCTTTTAACAAACTTCATTTGTAGACCACACTCCAGTTATGCCCGCCATTTATGGAGTATAGTCTATTTGTGCTAAGTTGGTCAATAAGAGATTATCTCGGATTCTAGATTTATCGTAGCCTCTATCTCAACCCGAAAAGTTCGAAATTCGTCCATCCGGGGAGCCATCCAATAATAAATATAGTGCGGGTTAGTATTTATATTGATAAGCTTCTCTAGTTAGTACGTTTATTATGCAAGTTCGCAACATAATGTAAAAAATTGCATTATATCCACTCGACATTTAATCAGTGTTATTTCCCGCGCTTCATCGCCGAGAAGAACTATTCATTGGTCTTCGTATCTTTCAAGAATTAGCATCTCCAAGCAAGTTGCAAAAATATGGAAGAAAATAAATTGGAATCAGAGGATAAGCCACATTCAGCAGATTATTTTGGCGCAAGTAGAGTTTTTTGGTGAAATTTAGCGAAACAGGAAAGGCAATTTTGGGGGAAGGCTGGATTTCTGCAAGAGAATTTATTCCTGGTGAATTAGCAAAATTAAATGCAAAAGATATTCAAGTATTTTTATCAGATAAATGCAATCCTTTATTTCCCCCATATAACCAATCGATAGAACAAGAGATTCTTGTAAAGCACGCGCAAGAGAGCGATCAAAATGAAATGTGGATCTGGAACAAAGAAACAACCAAGCGGTATTTTATAACAGCGATGCGAAATGAAGATACTTGCATTGAATCATCTACACTCGAAACAGAGTTTGAAAAAAATTGGGAATTAGTAAAACGAATTGATAATGGAATACTTGCCGAAGTAACGCGTGGCAATTATAGTACAGCTGGGGCATCTGTCATGTATCTAATTACCGCTAGAAAAGTATAGTTTATAATTTTATAAATAAGTCATTATTCAAAAAATGGTGGTACACCATTCAATGCTTTCATTATCTCAACCCGAAAAGTTCGAAAATCGTCCCATCCGTGGGAGCAAACGTTCTAGAACAACATTATTCGATTCTCAACAATAAAACTCGCCTTTAAACTACACTTTATTTAATCTATATTTTCTAAAATTCTGCTGAATAAGAGCGGACGCTACTTCTCTTACAGCGTCAATGTCTGGCGCAAAATATCTAATTGATGCTTTATCTTCCTCGACAACATCTACATTCTTAGGAACAGATTCAAATGGATCTCTATAAAATAAACCAGGAGTCGAGTTTTCCAAAATACTGTGAAGAGCTGTACTACCTTGATTATCGCGCATATGAATATTAATACCTTTACTCAATAATAGCCTGGTTAGTTCATAATTCTGAATTGCACCGAACAAAATAGTTGCATTATCTTCATCTAATGCATTTACATTAGCACCACGTTCTATAAGAAACATCGCTGTTGTAACAGCATCTTTTTTTACAATATTGTAATCTTCAAGTTCAATAGCTTCATGGCCGTCTACAATATTAAACTTAAATCTACGATATGCACAGCAAGCAAACATCAAAGGCGTATTTTTTGCAAAAAACTTTTGAGGATGAGCTGTGTCGTGTTGTGGAATAAAATCTACACTTGCATTAAAAGCTAATATAATTTCACATATATTTTTAAAGCAGCACCTAGCTGCCAATCCTAAAGGAGAAAAAGTACCATCACAATTCTGATCTACTTCAACACCGTTCTGAAGTAGCTCCGTGACAATCTCAGGCAAATTTCTTTCAATAGCCTCACTTATAGGGGTGCGATAAGAACAATTACCTACATCAATCCTGTGGTCTATGTCTTCAAAACCCAACCTTTGCATAAAATCTATCAATTGTTCAGATAAGAAAATATCCTCCGCAGGCATTGCGATATTTTCACCAGATATATTATTTCCGAAAGACATATTCCTCTCCTCATTCTTATAAATTATCGCCATGTTATCAATCTAGCTATATTGTGTCAACACAACATTACAGTGCAAATACACTAATTACATATTTCCAGTCAAAATAGTTGATAGATAGTAGTAAATTCTATATTAGTACCACCTATTAATTCGACAGCTAATACCAGTTTTCATTTCATCTTTACAAAGAATATCGTTTAGCAAAATAATGATGAAATCTACTAATTTTTTGTATTGTTCAGATGAAGCATTTGGACCAATACTTATACGTAATATCTCTAAATTGGCTCCTATGAAAGCGTATGTAGATCTGTTGAAGCCAAATCCATTGCGATATTCAAAACCAATACGATCTAGAAAAGACTGTAATATCGGCCTATATTTAAGAGTAATTTCTTCGTTGGCAAAACGAACCACCATAAAACCCCAAGCCCTATTATATCCATCATTAGTATATGGAGAATCAATACAAATTGGATTTTCCGAATTATACAAAAATTCTGGCACAATATTATCATGCAAATATCGCGAACTCTCATGCACCATACGATAAAACGTGCGTACGCTTGATCCATCATATTTCAAACAATGTGCAACTGTTTGCGGTATTACATCATATTCTTCGAAACCAATTAATTGATTACCTGGAAATAGACCATGGAAAAATTCTTGCGCATAGAAAACTGCGCTTAAGCCAGATGGGAAACGATCAAAACCGTTTTGACAATATTTATTAAGGCTAGTCGTCAATAAAATAGCTAATCTACCATCATGTATATGTTTTGCGAAGCTAGTAAGCAACTGCTTAATACACACATCTGACAAGTTTGTAAGAGCAATATCTAAAACCACAATTAATTGTCCAGAGTCAGGTTGCGTTTTTCGTAATTCAAATTGATTATGAATAATCGCTTCAACATTATGTCCTACAAAGCCACTTTTCTTTCGATTTACGTTCGCATGAAAGTGCAACAACATTAGATCAACTATTTCTCCTTTATATGAGCGCATATCTTTTGGTTGCATATCACTGAATGTAACGTATTGATCATGTTGAAAATCTTGATCTATCCCAAAAGACTGACACACTTCATAGTAAATATCACTGCCAATATATGCTCTAATTTCTTTAGTATTATGCTTTGTAGTAAAATACTTAAAAGATGACATGATGGTACGATTTATTATTTGCATACAAGAACCGGCAAGAGAAACATATGCAGGCATCTCTTGCTCCGATAAATTTAAATTATTAAAGATAAAAGTTCTAATTGAGTCAAACAGAGCAGGCTTGTCATATAATTTTGCAATTGATAACAAATTTATAATCTCATCAAAGGCAAACTCCAAAGCAGTCATGCGCTCTTTGTAGTCTGACTCTATGTTTTGCATAACTAACAATTTTAAATACAATCTTCTGTAAGCTTGTTGACAAATACGTTGCTCTGTGAAAGAAAAATGTTTACTGTGCGCAGCAATCCTTTCACAAAAACCCTGGATCAGCATCTCTAAGTAATTACAATAAAATTCATAGCATTTAGAATCATTACTTCTTAAGTTTTCTGCGAAGCTAGGGCTTTGACGTAAGAGCTGAATAATCTTTGATATATCTATTCTTTGATTATGGAGAACTAGAGAAGAATCTAGTTCGTTATGCTGTACAACTCCATATTTTATAATCCCTAGCTCTAATAAGATTCTGATTAATATATCTTGTGTCGCTAATACACCCCAATGCGCAACAAATGTTAGTAAGTCCAATACGAGTTGTGTAGGATTGTCATTGTGCTTGATAAGTCTCGCTTCAATACAGATAATTTTCCTTTCGCATACATCTAGTGTTCGTAATGTGCAGTCAAAAGTACTATTCAGCAGTGGATTATTTGCTGCACAAATTATCTCAGCGAGTTCGTAATCACATACGGGTATTAGATAACTTTGATTCGCAGCAAATTTTTTACTTAGACTTTCTATTGCTTTATATAGTAAGGAACGAGAGCAATCTTTAATCCGCGCACAACGTTGGTACTGATCAGTAAAAAATCCAGTATATTGGTTAGAATGACATAATCCTTGCCGAAAAAACATGCCCTCAACTTTAGCTTGCAGCGCTGGACTTAAATGATTAGATCTCTTCGCAATATCTATATCTCTTGCCATCCAACTGTTACAAAATTTGATAAATTCCTCTTGTCTCATAGAATTACACCGGCTCTTTATTATTTTATAAATATTGAAAGCGTGGATGTTATGTTATAACATAACTGAATACAAGCCCCTCAACCAAAATTAAGGTAGAAAATCAACTTTATGAAAGTACAAAGGCAGAGCAACCAATCATTAGTTTTAGATGTATTAGCAAACAATCCTAAGATAATGACAGCATATGAAATCTTGAATGAGCTCTTACCTCATGGGATTAGTGCTCCACTAACTGTTTATCGTGCCCTAAATGCATTACAAGCCCAAGGCAAAGTACACCGAATTGAATCATTAAATGGTTTTATTGCTTGCAACACTTGCCACAATGAACCGCATGCATCTTGTTTTATACTGTGCAATAACTGCGATAGCTCACAAGAAATCGCGGATCCAAAAATAAATCAAGCCATAAATCAATGGTGTGAAAAGCTTGAGTTTTACTTAAGCAAGCAGACTATAGAGATTGTTGGTTTGTGTAAGAAATGTAAAGATAAATCAGATGCGTTAGTTTAAATCCAAAAGTCTTAATCTGACCTATAATATATTCTGATAAGCTAATCCTTAATGCATACATATATCTAATTATGCTGGCATTAAAATTTTGCTGTGCTATCTTAAAAATCTAGCATCTTAGAGAATTTATCATTAACATTTTAACTCAGCAAATAGAATGGCATGAGCAGTTTGATCAAATTGCCAAGCATAAATTTTTCTATGATGATTTTTCCGGTTCAATACATAATATCAAAGAAACTTGCAGCAATAATAATATTGATTTAGTGTTATGCTTTAATTTTGAGATTCAATCTAGATTTGCTGATCAAGCAATTCTCTTGCCTAACATGCTTGGAATTCCATGGCTAATTCCAACACGGAATGCTTCTGACATGGAAAATAAGAGCTATTTTCACCGATGGATGATTGAAAATAATTTTAGTCAATACCTGCCGCGCGATAAACATATATCTGATTTCCCGTATGTATTGAAGATTGGAAATGGTCATAGTGCAAAATATGTGCATTTGATTAAAAACTCAACCGACTTACATAACCTAAATATACATGTCGAAGAAAACCAGTACGTATGCCAAGAGTATATAAATAGTCCATTTGAATATGTTTTTCATTTTATTGCACAAGATGGAACTATTTTAAAAGCCCTCACATATAAACATATATTTTCAGAGTTATCTACCGATGGCTGTTATATTAAGGGGCGTGGATTTTTTAATAAAGATATTCAGAGAGTAGATTTGGAAGGACATTACTATGATGTTATTTCATCTATTATCAAAAAGTGTAATTTTACTGGGGTTGGCTGCATAGATTTTAAAATTTCTAATAGTAAATTGTTTATCTTTGAATTCAACTCTAGAATGGGTGGGAGTTTATTTTACTTTGATCATATTTTACATGATCTTGATGAATTTATAATTGCACTATCGCAGCAAGCTGCATTACCCAGGCTACTCTAACCCACCAACATTTATTATGGCAACTGGTAAGAGCGAAGACGCTCCCCCGGACATGGGCCAGTTATCACATTCACCAGGCAACCTTACCCTACGATCGGAGTTGCACTGGTATATATATCAGTAAGGAATTGAGTAAATCCATTAAAAATCGCAATTTTGAGTACTAGCAGTGGTGCTGTTATATATCTTATAACCTCCCATTTAAAGCTAATGACATATGGAATGCAATAATTAATTAGGTGAATACGAAATGGTGTTATTGCCCCACAAGGTCTAGTTGAAATTGGCAACGGTGGCGTGAGTTTAACTGGAGATTATATGCCTGGGTGGATCAATTATAACACCACCGCAGACTGGGACTATAATAACTTCTTCACATATCAAGGAAATCTTGATAGCTTTTTAAATGCTACATGTCAGTAGTTGATTATTTCAAATCTTATCTTGTGAAGGTGATGTAAGTTGATTCATGAAAAGCCCTAGGTCACAATTGCAGTATTTATTCATACACATGTCCTTAACAACTTTGCCGTTTTTTAAATTTCATATTAATTGTTAAGTAGATTTATAATACTAAGGCTATAATATAATATGCACTTCTATAGCCTGCGGTAAATAGGATTCGTAACATGAAATTCACGCACAAGTTAATTTACATATCACTTATTTGCATGAGTATTTGGTCAACAGCGCAAGCAGAATTTAAAGCCGAAGTTAAAACAATCGATGTTAGTGATATTAAGATAGCATATTATATTCGGGGTAGTGGCGAACCTTTATTAATGATTAATGGTTACCTTTCAACCATGAGTCTGTGGGATCCGGCATTATTAGAGGAACTGGCAGAAAACTATCAGCTGATTTTGTTCGATAATAGGGGAGTAGGATTATCAACAGATACAATACAAGACAATACAACTATGGAGCAAATGGCTGATGATACTGCCCAATTAATTAAAAATCTTGGTTATGAAAAGGTAAATATACTGGCATGGTCGATGGGCGCACGTATTGGACAGCAGCTATTGATTAGGCATCCATCAGTAGTAGAAAAAGCAATCTTATGTAGCGCTAATCCAGGCGGCAAATATGCCGACAAAACTTCGCCAGATGTTGAAAGTAAATTAAATAATCCAAATATATCTGGAATGGAGAAAATAGGCCTGGCTTTTACAAATAATGCACAAGGAAAATTAGCTGCAGAACACTCCTTGGCTAGAATAAAAGACGCAGTTACTAGAAAAATAATACCTGACGATTTTAAAATAAGCAAGGAGACTGAACTTCGCCAAAATCGTGCCAGAACAACTCTTTGGAGCCGCAACAACGAAAACTTCAATGCTCTCAAGAATATTAAGAATCCTGTTTTAATTGTTGATGGAAGATATGACATAATTGATCTGCCTAAAAATTCTGTAATTATTGCAAACCAAATTCCATACTCATGGACGGCGTTTCTAAATGGTGGGCATGCTTTTTTATTTCAAGAATATAAGCAATTTGCTGAGTTAGTACACACCTTCCTGCAATAGTGCTTTTATGAACAAAAAAACTAACACCCTAATATATTAAAGTATTCTCAACGCAAGATATTCAGGTGTAAACTTTGATTATTTATTACATTCCAACTGGATAACCAATACTAGCCCTATATTGAGTATAGTTATCCCCGTCCCAATCAGAGGTAGTGTTCATGTTTTCACAGCCTGCCACGAGGGTTGAACCTATGTATGAAGTATTACACTCATCATCCCCGCATGCTTGATACATACATTTTTTAACAAGTACACCATCTACGGTATGAAAAAATACCTCGTACGAACCACTCCATCCATCAGTATCCATCGAAAAACCAGGAACGGAGAAACTATAAATAACATTCCCAACCCATTCACCATTAACCTCATTGGACCCGAATTCTAAAGCCTCAGGATCTCCCGCTAAATAAAAATCGTATGGTGATCCTGTGCCCTTTTGCAACCCAAGGGTATTCAGATTAAGAGGCGCAATTCCATGCACATTGAAGTATTCCTGCGCCTTATCTAATACAAATTGAGTGTAAGGAACCGTAGATGCCAATTTTGCACTAACGCTATATGTTTTGTAAGCTGGTACAGCCACAACCGTCAGCACTGCAACAATTGCAATTACAACCATTAATTCAATTAATGAAAAAGCCCTACAATCATATCCCACAGAAGACCCCATGATAACTGTTTAATTATTATAGTACATTTAGAAGTTTACTTATTAATATGACGTGTACTAAAGCCATAGCGACCAACATTTTCAGCAACCTCAATCAGCTTATTTCTAAATTCACTCATGCTCTGAGGAGCCATATCTTTGGAGGCTTGGCTATAGAGCATCTTTACTAGCCACCACCTCTAGATTAATTATTCAAGTTCGTACAAAATATCGAGGAATTTGCACCTATTACTTACATCCTCCCCATCTTCTAATGACCAACAAATTGACATAACATTCTGCACATAAGTCCATGCCCAAATTTCCTGCACGCTTACACTGCAATATTCTGCTACAAACTCTAATCTGCGTCGCAACTTGCCTGATGTATCTGACAATTCCATCATTTGTTTAAATGGTTCACGCAGTAATGCACCGGTCACATCATACAAAGGATCACCAATTACTCCTTTAGGATCAATTACTAACCAACCATCGCCATTAGATAAAATATTTGCATAATGCACATCACCGTGCAACAACACTTTTGCCTGAGAATTTCTTAGCAAGTCTTCTTTTAAATTTCTAGCTAATTGCAATTGTTCTCTAGGTAAATCCCAATCTTTATCGATAATCCTCAGCCATTCTGCTAATTGCGGAAAGTTATGACTTACTGGGATAGTAGCTTTGTGCAATGATGCCACCAATCTACAAGCAATACTTAGAGCTTGCTCATCTGCATCCGGGAATAGAGAAACCAACGTATTTCCTGGTATAGCACGAGAAATTAGGATTGCACCATTTTCTAAATCTGCATCCAATAATTCTATTAAACCATGCCCCTGAAATGCGCGAATAGCATATAATTCTTGCTGTATTGCTGCAATATCGATTCCAATTTTTAAAATAACGGGTGAAGAATTTCTCCAACCAGACATTACATAGTTATAACTCAAATCTTCAACTGGAGCCAAATCTCGCAAATTCCAATTTATTGCTAAACTTGAAATCAAATGCGGCAAATTATCTAACCAAATACGTCCGCGTGCCCCATAGATTACGTTTATATTTTCTAAAAAGTCCATAATTGACTACCAATTTAACAACTCTATACCTAGTTGCTCTACCCTAACTGATTATTTTTAAACTTTGTATCACCTGTATGTAGCATTGTATATAACGTATAAATTAGGATCTAGATCGAATCTACTAGCAAAAAAGCGTTGCAGCTTGTGCGGTGGATCTTGTTCAATATTAAAAATTAATAGATCATCTGGTCTATCCTTAAAATACTCAATTACTGCCTTATGATGTTCATCCCAATCTTTTGACCACTGTGCCAACATCGCTTCCTCTGAGATCCGATTTTGACACGCGCTATGTGTTAAATAGCTATATCTATGTTCAATAATATGTCTACACCGACTTTTGAGCCATTTATTCTTATCTCTTGTATTCAAAATGAATTTACTGCCAGGATATTGCTTATCTAATTCTTTAAATAAATCCTTACCAATATCTAATTGTGGATAGTATATGTAATTCATATCAAAATAAGCCACATAATCTGCAAAAGGCCCATCTAGAAGTGGCAGGCCATTTTTATGATTATTAGCAATGCTAAGAGCAAGATTACCATTCACATATTGTACGCTCTTAATATTATTTGCTGCAAAGAATTTATGTAACGTGGTAGTACCTGACTTATTAAAACCGATTTGAAAAACTTTGGTTTTAGCTAAATTTTGCATGTGAGTTTTGTAATCAGCTAGACCAGCATACATTGCCTGCAGTATTGATGCTTCACTAAAAGTTTTTTCGGCTATAATATTTGCATTAGCAATTATATCCTGGATCTTTTGTGGATGTGCATTCATCCATTCGTATTGCTTGTCTAGATCACTAAAATCATTGGCGACTGGTATATAATGCACATACGGTTGCAATTGCGCATAATACCATTGTATTTTGTCGCTTTGATGCTTTAAAAGCACGCTATTTGAATGCAGGATCCACACCATACGAGAGTAAGAGCATGAATGGCCATCTATATCAATTAAGTACTTGTATGCAAGAGAGTCGACAGGAGAAACAACAGAGCTTAGTTGAAATTTCTGTAATAGCTTTTTGCTAAAATCAGGATTCAAATTTGTATTATATGAAGTTATTCCTGCATCAATAAAATCATACTTCTGAGCTAACGCCATGAATTTTAGACGTGGAATGTCTGCGATGTCTGTACTTTGGATATTGCCACCATTGGCACTACCGCGCCAGAAGATTTTATTCCTTTTGCTCTCCCAAGATGTGAGACTACTTGCCTTGTGAATACTGCTGATTAATTCTGAGTTTCCTTTTAAGGCTTCAAAATCTGGTATAAGCACTACTTTAGCATCTGACACCAACTGCTTTGTTGCCGCAAACCCTAATACTGGGATAGCATATTTATTATGCACACCATCTTCAAGAGAAAATATGTAAGTGCCATCTATATTCTTGTGTTCATTTTTTATTATTTTTTCTAACACATTTATTATTATATTAGCTCTCTGCTGCCAAAATTCATTAGCCTTGTTAAAGTTCGTGCCATAACGTATTTTATTATTTTCAATTTTAACATATAGCCAAAAGCTAGGCAGTTGATGAGCATGTTCAAGGATCTGAATGTTCTTAGGTACATCACGTAGTGAAAGTACTTGTATGCTGTTAATTTGTGTATAAAAAAAATAGCTGCATAATAATACTGCTAATAATAGTAGTGCAAAAAAGCTTTTCTTGGCGATAATCCGCATTGTCTGAGATACCTTATTTGAATGCCTTTAGTCAATCAACCAAAAACTTAGCATTTATTGTTTTGCAATTTACTAGTGGTCTTCCATGCGCGAAGGTACACAACAAACTATTTGTGCTAAATTAAGGATTCATTAATCATGATAGCAAAAAAAATCACACTTACTCATATCAGCCCCCAATCATAATGTTTAATTATAGTGCACGAAGCATGTTAATTAAGACGTTCTATAAAATGCATATAGTTTTATTGACAACAAGCTGCTCAAAGTGGGTATTAGATCATAAAACAAGCATATCCAACTGAATATGGTTGTAGTTACAATTATTCTAAAATACATATTGTTCGTGATCCGTAGTAACGATACAATGCCAACCTGGCAGCCACTATACATATAAAAACAGGTAACAATTATGACAAAAAATATTGTAGTACATACAACCGACGTAAGCGGGGATGGGATAGGCGATTTAATCTATCTTCTAAACTGGCTGAAGGTGTTTCACAGATACTACAAAGGCACACATCAACAGCTTGTCATAATATTTGCTGACGACATGCCTAAAGTCACAGATTATATATTATCCTTAAAGGAAATAGAGCCAGCACATCCTTTATTCAATTTCTTTATTATTGCAGATAGTCAGATTAAACCGATACTAGTGGATAGTGTAAAAATCGGCAGCTTAATCAAGCCTAATTCTCCGATGGCTATGCTCGACATACGGCACATATTTCCACATATCAAAGAACAAGATGTTGTTAACATTTTTACAATCTCTGTGTCTGGCAATATGTTGTTCAAAAATCTCGAAAAGCGCGTTCGAGTCAACAAACATTTTGGAATATTCGAATTTGATGCGATCCCACAGCAAATTAAAACACCTACATATTCAACTTTGGGTTTAGGACCACACGACCTTGGTTTGCTGCACGATCTAGATGGCATCACTGGGATGGAAAATATTGAAGATTATTTGCAAAAAATTTCCCCAGCAACAAAGAAATTAATTTTTCAAAATGAAGGTATATCAATTGCTGATGCAAAATCACAACTTGTTGAAGTGCCAAGCGTGTTCGCATATTTATTTCCATGGTATGACACGGTAGCGTTAGAAGCAGCATTAAATTCTCCTATCATACAAAAAGCTATTGAACAAGGCAAAATACCATTGTTCTTTATTACTAATCTGCATGAAGGCATTAAACTTCCTTTAAGCATGCAAGAAGCAGCTAATAAGGGTAAAATCAGAATTGTCAGCGCTTGGATTCGTCCCGCAGAATTTATCAATGTGAATGCTATATTTATGAACCAAAGCACAAATAGCATAGTTATACCCTCTGGAGATAACACATTAACTGCATGTATAAAAGTAGGTAAGTTTCCTTTATACGCACACAAACAACTCCCTGATTTGTTTAATCTTTTTACACCTAAAGATTCTAAACTTACCATTTTTAGATCTATGTTTAAAATATTAAATGAGAATGCAACTAAATATGGTTGGGATAAAAATCCGGGCTTCAAAGAATGTAAAAGAACATTAGCCTACCTCAGTCAAGCTACCCATAATACTGAGCAAGCCCGCAATACTGCACATGGTTTGGAAATGTTCATCACCCAAGAAATGCTATCCTTCTTTAGAACAGCTTTAGCACCATATATAATGGAAAACTTTGCTTTTGAAAAAAGAAACTTTCCAGCAATCCTAAGTATGATAAAAGCAACTGCCGAAGAAAAGCCAAAAGTAACAAGCAGCACTGTACAGTTTGATGCTTTAAAGGCTAAGCCCCCAACCAGCAAGGCAGGAAAAGACGCGTCTCTAGCAAATGAACCAAATGCAGAATTTGCTGGATTTAAGCCTGGATTTCTAAAACCTTAGACCTAAACCTTTTGAATAAAAGCAGACTCATGCTCTTCTATTTGAATTTGAATTTGAGCTAACCATATTTTGGTTGAGATGCTGTGCGGCAAATGCTTGCAGTTGTTCAGCGCGGATTGATGGATCTGGTGATAATTCTAAAACATTTGCTCCACAACTCAATAACATTTCCTGAT
>CAYPGU010000010.1:0-19134 GCA_964409995.1 uncultured Legionellaceae bacterium
TGGTTTACCATACGGTGCCAAACCCATAACCTTATATTCTCAAGCATTAACCTTAAATCCGGTGTAATAGGTAAACGCTGAATACAGCAAGCCTAGCGAATGAGGAAAATGTATTTCTTGTTTAATTTCTAATTTGTTTTCATTACCGATACTTAAAGAGGTAGTAGCCCACTCTCCTACTCCATCCATAGTCAACACGATCGCTTGTGCAAATGGTGATGGATAAAACGCACTAGCCGCGTGCGACAAATGATGTTCAGTAAATAGAAATTTCTTAGATATGTCGGGTATTTTGCATATTTTATTAAAATGCTTAACAAGCAGCCGTTTTTGAAAAAGTTTAGTCTTGATCCATAAAGGAATTGCAATTTTAAAAGAAGCAAAACCTTTGGGTATATATGACAAATATGTTTCTAATAATCGCTCAAATTTTAATAGGGGTTTTTCGTAAAATACTATGTAGTCTATATCACCTAAGGTCAAACCAGCTTCAGATAAACAATATTTAACCGCGTTGCTGGGAAAACTCTCATCATGCTTGATGCGCGTGAAACGCTCCTCTTGAGCACAGGCAATAATTCTTCCATCCTCTACGAGGGCAGCTGCTGAATCATGATAAAAACAAGAAATACCTAAATATCGCATGTTAAAATATTGTATATATGAGAGGAGCTATTGCTGAGCCTTGGGCCAAGACTATTATCCCGCCGAGCAAAGCCAATAATAATATGATTGGCAATAACCAAAATTTTTTTCTAATCCGTAAAAATTTCCACAACTCTAAAGCAAATCCCATATTCCACCTAGAACTGATATTTCATTGGGTTATCTAAAGATACATTTTCTTTTGCAATCCAATAACTAGGTCTGGATTCTTTAAAACGTAACATTTGATCCTTTTTCATTAATTTAATTAGAATTCCTAAGGGTAGAAAAGCAACTAAATATACAAAGAGCATGATGATAGGAGTTACAAGCTTGTGCAGTATATCACCTAACCTACCCCAAGCTAAATTTAAGCTATTCAGCCTCTCTGGAGCCAACCAAGAAAAAGTGGCCAGATAAACTGCTAAAGCAAGCATGGTAAAGTTTAATAAATTACTAAAATCATATCTAAATTTGCCAACGACAACCAAAAGTAGTAAAGCAACCGATATAGTTAAACCAAAGCTCCGGTTAGAGGGCCCACCTGGTATATCCTGGTCGATTAGTTTTTCATGTAAATTTGCCATAGAAGCCGATCATATGAGATTGTTAGTGTTTAAACAAGCCATATATACGAAAGAACCCATGCAAAAAGCATTAATAATTGGCGCTGATAGCGGACTAGGCTCAGCTCTAGCCAAGCATTTACAAGACTATGCTTGGCAAATAACCGGTACTAGCCGGCAACCAACTAAGCTAAATAACAATACAGTCCTTGTTGACTTGGAAAATCTCGATACCATAAAAAATATTGATGGCAACTTTGATGTTATCTACATGTGTGCTGCCATCACGAACACTATGTATTGCGAGCAAAATCCTCAACATTCTAAACAAATTAATTGTGATGCTCAGCTAGCTATAGCTGAGCATTGCCTTGAACTTTGTTCACAGCTGATATTCCTATCTAGTAACGCCGTTTTTGATGGTTCAACGCCGCAAGTTAGGGTCACAGCCAGCACGAATCCACGCAGCATTTATGGCTTACATAAAGCACGAGTTGAAAAATCTTTGCTCTCGATGTCGAATAAAACTACTATCTTTCGCACTTCTAAAGTTATTACTCCAGATTATAAACTAATAAAGGACTGGCAGCGGGCCCTGCACAATAATCAAATTATCGAGCCGTTCAATGATATGCTGCTGTGTCCTGTTCCAATCAACCAAGCGATAGAATTATTAGCCGCTATAGGGGTTAAGCAAACCGCCCCCATAGTGCATATCTCAGGCCAAGAAGATATTACATACAGCGAACTAGCCAAGAAATTAGCTGTTAGACTTGGCAAGGAACATTTGGTCCAGGCAAAATCAAGTCAAAGTGCTGGCATCGATCCAGCGGTTGTATCTAAATATTCCAGCTTAGATATGAGTGAAACAAGCAAAAACTATAACTTGCAGCCGTCTAGCATAAACGATATACTCGATTTGGTGTTCGATAGCTAAGCAAGATTAATCGTAAAATAAGAAATTTTCAGAATGCAACAAGAAAAAAACTGGGTAATTCTAATTCCTATTTGGGGTGATTCACATATCCAAATGTGTGCTAATTACTTATTGCCTTCATTATTGGCAACTGGCAATTTGCCTGCCATTCAACAAGCAAATAAACCTATTGTACGTTTCTTAACTACGAAACCTAGCAGCAATACTTTACAAAATTTAAATTTATTCCCGGCACTTAAAGATGTTGCCGAGATTAATTTTTGTTTTATCGATGATCTAGTTAATATTGGCAACTACGGATTTACTTTAACTATCGCATATGAACGTGGCATTCAAATAGATGCGCCACAACAACAGATAAACACTTCCTATATATTTCTAAACGGCGACTTTGTTTTATCTAATAATTGCTTTGCAACATTGAAGACCAACCTTGAGCTAGGTTATACCGCTATAGTTTGTCCAAGTTTACGCGTGAATGAACAAGATGTAATTGCGCCATTAAATAATAAAATCGATGCCAAAGGAATCCTAGATTTTTCTAGCCGTAACATGGTTCGTCTAAGTTTGGATAACCTACACCCAACAGTTGTTGGCGCCATGGTTAACAGCACTGCTATTGGCACCAGCATTTCACATCAATATTTTGCTCGCGTTAACAATGATTTATTAATAGCACGCTTTTTTTTGTTATTTATGTTTTGCATTAAACCGGAAAATCCTTTGCCTGATGTAACTAGCCATTGTGATTATAGTTTCATTCCAGAAATGTGCCCGTCTGGTAACTATACAATAATTACTGACTCAGATGAAGCATTCCTGATGGAACTTTCTCCATTAGAACAAGAAAGTTCGTATATTTATTTGGGCAGTAAAAACTTGCAATCCGATGCAGAACGTATGCAACAATGGGTTACCAAAGACCATGCAAACTACTCTCAACGTACGATATATTTTCATACTCATGACTTGCCTCCTACGAATGATCCTGAATTAATTATTGCCGCCAATAATTTACAAAAAGTATTAGATACTTTATATGCAAAACTATCAAACACTCCACGAGCCTCGCACCAGCACCATCCATTTTGGAATAACTATTTAAATGTTTTAAAAAGCCAAGGCCAACTGTTAGAAAGAAAATCTATCACTAAACAAGCCGGTTTATTACCAAGAATAATTAATCGGAGCACCAAATCTTTTTTAGGCTTAGCCCCTTTTGTTACCCCACTACATTACAAATATCGCGATTATTTAAACTGTTTGAATGCATTAAATACAGCTCTCAGTCAAAACGACATTGAAAAGGCTTTGTATGTTTGCGGCGATAACAAGGATCTATTTAAACGTTTTTTTGAACAAAGATCTAATATTCAAACGGACATCATCCGCATTGATGATTTGGTAAATGTTACAAATTTAAGAGAATATGATTTGATTTTTATTGAATCTAATCAGGCAGGATTCAACAAATTTGCCAAATATATATTAAACAATCGCATCCCACAAGATATTAAAGCTATTGTATTTATTGACCTGATCAATAGCGCTTGGCAACATAACAATATTGTACCCTATCTTTGCTTATTAAATCATCGCGTACATAGTGATCGTATATTTACAACACACGCTCGACAAAAATGGTTGTATTACAAGTCTTCAGTCAATTTCATGCGTGAATTATATGGCAGCAAGGGAATATTAAAAATGATCACATTTCTCGGGGTTTTCGTTTGCAGCGCAATTTATTTAGCTTTTGTTAATAAATTTAAAACCAAGGTACAATCTACTGCAAGTTTTGAAAACTTATCCAGTATAGTCTTAAACTTCAAATAGGAACTGATTATGAGCAGCACATTAAGCGAAGCAGCAATTAAAGATGGCGAACAACAGTATCAAGAATCCATAGCTAGAATTAAGGCGCAAGGGAATGAGAAGCTTGGCTTCATGACCAGCTGGGCCTGGCAAGATGATCCAAAGCGTCTAACCTTTACTTTTGCTCGTTATAAATTTGTAGCCAAAATGTTTTCTAACTTTGAGCATGTTCTAGAGGTTGGATGTTCAGATGCATTCGCCACACGCATAGTGCGTCAAGAAGCAAAAAATGTAACTGCGATTGATTTTGACCCGAGTTTTATTGAGGAAGCGCAAAGTTTAATCTCCAATCGTTGGCCTATAACAGTAAAATTACACAACATGTTAAGTGGGCCAGTCCCAGGTGAATTCGACGGCGTTTATAGTTTGGATGTATTGGAACATATCAATCCTGCGGACGAAGATTTATTTATTAAAAACATGGTTGGTAGTTTATCTGCACACGGGACAGCTATAATTGGCATGCCATCACTTAATTCACAATCTTATGCATCTATACAGTCTAAACTTGGTCACGTCAATTGTAAGCAACAGGGCGATTTCAAGAAGTTAATGCAAAAATACTTTCATAATGTATTTATGTTTAGCATGAATGATGAAGTTGTGCACACCGGTTATCACGCAATGGCTCATTATCATATAGCACTTTGTTGTGGCAAGAAATAATGCAAAATTCTAACCTTGGGCAAGACTTATCAATTGTTATACCTGTATATAATGGCGCACATTATATTGTGCAATCATTGGGTTCAGTATTAGCGCAAACTGTACAGCCGAAAGAAATTGTTATACTCGATGATGGATCCACGGATAATATTGCGGAAGTTGTTGCTGAGTTTCAAAAGAAATTTGACCATATACGTTTTCTTAAAAACACCGAGAACAAGGGTGTTAACTTTACTGTAAACCGCGGCATGCGCGAAGTTTCCACTAAATATATTATGTCCTTCGCGGTTGATGATTGGCTATTACCAACATTTGTTGAAGAGTCGATGGGTTTGTTGCAGCAATATCCACACGCTGGCATGTGTTCTACTAACTCTTTAGTTTGCCTGGCCGATAAAAATAACAAATTTAAAGCTGCCAGCCTAACGAAACCCATCAATAAGCCTGGTTTCATCAACCAGGCAAAAGCACAACAACAATTATTGCGACATGGCAGTTGGTTCATGGGTAATGCAGCGATACTAAATCGTCAACATGCATTGGAGTTTGGCGGTTATAGAACTGAGCTTGGCAGTTTCTCAGATAATTTTCTCTATAGACAACTAGCACTTAAATATGGTTGTTGTTTTTCGCCTAAAAAATTATCTGTGTGGTGCATTCGTTATCAAAGTTATTCGCAATCTACGTATCGTGACAGTGCAAAAACTGCGACAATCATGGTTAATTATATAAATATCATGGAAAATGAGTACCCAGATTTGTTTCCACAGCAGATGATTGCGAAAGAGCTAAAGCGTTGGACATTCATTACGGCACGGACTTTAGCTCAGACCAACAGAAGAAGTCATCTGTCAAAATTTTCAAATGCCTTACTCTCATCTTTGTTATTCGTATATTTTCGGCCTTTTGATATTATACCGACATTAGTTAGAAAGTCGACAATGATTGGCCATTGAATTTATAAAGGTGTTGATATAACATTAGCGCTCAATTACGCAACAATTAATAGATGAAATGAATCAACCCAATATAACAACTAGCTCTATAGATCTACCCGCTGAAATCGAACTACCTGAAAAAGTTCAAAGTGTTTTTATGCACGATTTAAAGCTAACGATTAAAGATATTGCGTCTGGGGTCAGTAATTATCAAACTTGGTCATTTATGGGATTTTCAGAAATCCGTCGTCGCTATCGGCGAACTTTAATTGGTCCGTTTTGGACGACACTAAGTCTGGGGATATTTATTGCCTGTATGGGCGTGATGCTAAGTAATATTTGGCATAGTCCAGCGAAGGAATTCTTACCATATTTTTGTTCTGGTTTTATATGTTGGACGATTATCCAAACAATTATTTTGGAAGGTTGCTCAACTTTCACTAGCGCAGAAACTTTTATTCGCCAAGTCTCATTACCTTACTCTTTATATTCTTGCCTAATTATTTGGCGAAATATGATTGTATTCTTTCACCATTTAGTCATTCTGGCATTAGTTCTGCTATATGCCCGTACTCCTCTATCCCTGAATATCTTTTTGATAATCCCCGGTTTGCTGATCGTGTTTGTAACAGGTGTATGGGTAACTACGTTGCTGGGTATGGTTTGCGCTAGATTTAGAGATATCCAGCAAATAATCAATAGCATGCTGCAGTTAGCCATGTTTGTTACCCCAATTATGTGGAAACCAGATCAACTTGGGCGCAAAGGTATGTTGATGGCGGATCTAAATCCTCTTTATCATTATATTAGTATCTTGCGTCTACCTTTAATTGGTGAAGCACCATCGATGCTGAATTGGGCAGTTAGTATTGGCTTGACCATAGCTGGTTCCATATTTACCGTATTATTTTTATCAAAATATTACCGCAGAATAGTATTTTGGCTCTAACAAGCGAGTATAAACAGCCATGAGTTCTTGGATTGAAGTAAAAAATGTAACCATCGATATTCCTGTATATAATACCGATCGCAGTTTTAGAAGCGTTTTGGTTAGTAACTATATTGGTGGGAGTCTCAAACAAACTAGCAATGCAGTGATTGTGCGTGCACTCTCAAACATCAACCTAAGCTTAAAATCCGGGGATAGATTGGGCTTGGTTGGACATAATGGTGCTGGTAAATCTACCTTGCTGAGCTTGTTAGCAGGTATTTATAAACCATTGCATGGCAGTGTACGTCATCAAGGTCGGATTACACCGTTATTTAACCTTACCCCAGGTTTAGATCCAGTTGATACCGGTTTAGAAAATATCAAAACAATTGGTATGTTTTTGGGCATGAATAAGCAGGAAATAGCTAAAAAAACAGAAGAAATTATTAATTTTTCTGAACTGCAAGATTTTATTAATTTACCAGTCCGTACATACTCAAGCGGTATGGTGGCGCGTTTAAGTTTTGGTATTGCTACCGCGCTTGAACCGGATATTTTATTAATCGACGAAGGGATTGGTGCAGGTGATGATTCTTTTGCCCTCAAGGCGCAAAAGCGCCTAGAGGATTTTTATAATCGAATCAATATTCTCGTAGTAGCATCACATTCGCGCGGCTTGATTCGTCAACTGTGTAATAAAGCTATTCTATTAGAGCATGGCCAAATAACTGCAGCCGGATCAGTAGATGAAATTTTCGATATTTACTATCCAGAACTTAATGAAAAACAAAAGGAAAAAGCATGAATCACGTAGAGCAATATTTCAGCCTTGTGTCCGAGATAGCGCAAGCAATTGATATAAACAAAATCAATACTATAGCGGACAAATTAAGTACAGTTCGTGCTAACAATGGCCGACTTTTTTTACTTGGTGTTGGTGGCAGTGCAGGCAACGCTGGTCATGCAGTATGTGATTTTAGAAAACTATGTGGAATAGAGACTTATGCTCCTACTGATAATGTGTCAGAACTTACTGCTCGTACAAACGATGAGGGCTGGGAAACAGTTTTTTCTGAATGGTTAAAAATCAGCAAAATATCAGCAAAAGATGCCATTTTGGTTTTCTCTGTTGGTGGTGGCAATGCAGAAAAACAAGTTAGCGTAAATTTGATCCGTGCTATTGATGAAGCAAAAAAAGTTGGCGCAACTGTACTTGGCATAGTCGGCAAAGATGGTGGATATACTGCTCAAGTCGGTGATTGCGTAGTCGTTGTACCAAATTTAGAGCCAAACTTAGTAACGCCTCTTTCAGAAGGGTTCCAAGGGGTTGTTTGGCATTGCTTAGTATCACACCCTACTCTGCAAATTAAACAGACTAAATGGTAAAATATTTTATAGCTATTCCGGTATGGGGTAAGGAATTCGTCAATACTTTTTTGGAGTATTCCTTACCGACCTTAATGGCCGATGGCAATTTACCATTTTTAATTTCAAATAGTGCAATAGATGTTCGTATTTACACCTCAAAAGATGATGCAGATATACTACTTGCACATCCTTTAATTCAAGAATTAAAAAGAAAGGCTACGGTTACGATAGTAGAATTGCATATGCCACAACAGAGTCATTATGAGACGTCGCATGCATATCGACAAGCAATCTATGCACTAAAAAGCAATGCCTATAAAGATAATATCCACCTTGCCAATGCTTGCCAAGAACATACCGGGGTTATTGTTTCTCTAAATGCTGACATTATATTTTCCGATCAATTTTTCGCGCAAGCACATCAAATTTTACACAGTGACAAGAAAGTGATTGAAGTTGTGGGGCCGCGATCTAAAGAAATCGAAATGAAGCGTGACTTACAAAGTATTATAAACCAGAACACAGGCGTTTTAGAAATACAAGCTTCAAAACTACTTGATTTATGGAATAAACATATACATCCATTATTAGCTATCCACAATTGGGAAGGTCAATCTGAAATTTTTAATGCGTCACATCTAATGTGGCCAGTGGGAACATCAGGCTGGGTGGCACGCTGTTTTTTCCTCTATCCAATAATAGTGGTAGCTCCAGGTAGAGAATTTAATTTTGCAGGCACGATTGATCACAGCATGGTCACTAATTGCGGATATACGGTTAACGATGTGCATGTAGTTACGGATAACAGCACTATGTTTTGTTGCGAATTAAGCGAGGCTCAAAAGTTTGTTGGGTTCTTTGGTAAACGTAATGACTATAGTCTTACTTCTAATCTTTATCTCAAGCATGGCACGAATTACAATTTCGGTTTACTACAGCACACAATCTATCTAGGCCAAGCTTTTGACAGTAATGAATTAGAACAAGCTCAAGCCAAATCAGACCATGTGGTAAATAATCTTTCCAACTATTCACGGTTGCGAACAATCTTACAATATAATATGCGCGTGATCGGCAAAAAGATTCGTAGCTGTCTATATGAAGATTCCCAACTCTCCGAGTCATTGGCCAAAACCATATAAACATTGTGACAACTTATCTGGAATCAATTGAATCTACTTCTATAAATATAGTTCTGCGATTTAAATCTAAGCTTTTTACCCAAGGATTACGAAGTATATTAATTAAACTATTATGCTTCCAACGCAAACTAAGTTTTACACTGTAGGTTTGTACATACTTCCATACAAACCTGAACACATCAAGCAAAGCAAATCGAAGCAAATTGTAGTATTTGCCAATATTAAAGCTTATACGACGGATGATTCCGTACATTACATAGCTCAAAGAATATTCGCGAACTTCACTTATTCCATAGATTCTATTGCTTGAGTAATTGCGTACCGTGGTAACTTCCTTAAGATTCACGCCTAAAAAGTTAACAATTGCCATAATATAAGTTATGCTCTGCAGTGGCTCGTTACCAGAATATGGGATCAACAAGGATATATGATATTTATTTTTGTTTACATCAATAAATTCTTTGATTGCATTACGATAGAAATCAAATGCAGATCTAGAGATACAAAACAGAATATTTTTAACCTTATTATCATTAGCATCGAATGGTTGTTTTGTGCCGATTACATCTAACAGATTTCTGCTAGCGTGTTGGCTCAACTTAGTACTGCTGTCGGTGATTAATAATAAGTTCGGGTCTTGATATTGCAGCACCGATTTAAAACTCTGTAACGGATGATTAACATATGGAATATTAAATTTTTTAACTTCCAGTCTACGCTGTTTTTCGTGCTCTACTGCACGATCCTTTTCCGCACCAAGCAATATGGTAGCAAGCTCAGGCAACTCTGCGGATATAAATCCTTTTTTAAAATATTGAATTAGGGGTGTAGTCCAAAAGTAATGAAAATCATGTAGCGAGTATTTATCAAAATAATCGGCTGGAATTTTGCCTAGGATATTCTGGACATAATCACTTAAAGCAGTCTTGCCTGGCTGAGCTGCAGTCAGGTCAAGATCTTCAGTGTGCATAATATGCACATAATTACAATATTTAAGCCGCGGCTTCATCAAAATCTCACACATCCATTCGATTTGATAACATTCCTGTTGCGGATAAAATTCAATAAAATCTTCTTCTTGTTTCAAATCAGATAATTCTAATATAAATATTTCATCACTATCGGTAACAAAATGATAATTATCTGAGGGTATCATAGCTGGCACAAAATTAAAGTCACAATAGCCACGTGCGCCTGAATATTCAATCTCTGGCTTAATACATAACATAAATGGATTATATGAAATTGTTGCTATTGCTGAGCTGGATATTCTTTTGTGAACCGCTAGATTTTTTTTGTTGTATACTGCCTGTTGATCTATAAAATTTGCTGCCATAGTTGGATGCATATTATTGATACATAGTTCAACTAATTTGCGCGCACTTCGCGCAGTGAGTTGTTCCAACGAAGATTTACAATCATCTTCAATGCAGCGCATACTTGGACACAGAACTCCGTTATATCCGGCATTTAATGCATCTTTTAACGCTTGTATAGTGCCATCCGAAAGTACAAAATCTGCATTCAATAACATAAAGGCCGTATTTACTTGATCTTTACCGGCAGCCATAATGCCACGCGTATACGCAAAGGTCAGGATCATTCCATAGCTTTTAAGTGGAATTAGATCGTCAATGTAAATTAATTTAAATTTGATTGGATATAATTTTTCGATCAATCTTATTATCGGCGCACATTCTTCAGTGGTTAAAATAACAACTTCAGCGCTTTTAAATTTTGCAAGCAGTTGAATGTTTTCAGTGTTAAATAAATTGGTCGTGCAGAAAGCAAAAAACCTTTCTATATACTTATATCCCCAAACAGGAATAAGTATCTGAAAATTTAGTGAGTTGACTCTTTCTGGTTGCTGCATTTTCCTGGAACTACCCAATGAATTAGGTTTGTAGTTTACCACGATAATATTTTTTGCAAAGCCAAACAAAATATTCATTTAACAAACAAATAAAGCTTATTATTGCTACTATCCTCATAAATGGGTAGAATTTAAGCTCTTTTTGGTGAGCGATCAAGGAACTAATCTTTTGTATAATTTTAAAATCCTAATCCCTTTGTGGGGTATTTCCCACATAAACAGGTTTTTTAAGTTTCCCTTTATGTCTCTGCAATCACCAGGAAATTTAGTTTTTTTAGCTACTCAACACCAATGCGAGATTCTTTTCATCACCACCAGAGCAAGTGAGGGATTAATTCAAGGTCATTTAAGCAACCTGCCGCTTTTGCAATCACTTAAGATATCTTTCCTATGGATTGATGATTTAGTTAATCTACAAAACTATGGTCTAACACTGAGTCTAGCCTATGAAAGAGCAATTCGTTCTGATCCAGAAGATGTTCAGCTGAATACATATTATTCCTTCTTGAACGGTGATTTTGCTTTATCCGACAATACCTACACCACGATGGTAAAGCTTATTGATCAGGGTTTTAACAGTGTTTTATGCCCAAGCCTTAGAGTAAACGAAGAGTATGTTAATCCGATTCTGGAAGAAATATGCCCAAGTACAGAAAACACCACCATGACGCTTTCTGCGCGTAAAATGATGGAAATATCTTTGCAGCATTTACATCCAACGGTAATCGCCAGTGGCGTTGATTATGAAAATTACACTACCCATATAGCGCATCAGTTTTTTATGAGAGTGAATAACGACCTGCTGATTGGGCGCTTTTTCTTACTGTTTATGTTGTGTATTCGTCCAGAGAGACCACTACCTCTGATTACTGCATTTTGTGATTATAGTTTCATACCTGAAATGTGCCCTTCTGGAAATTACACAATTATAACTGATACTGACGACGCATATTTGATGGAACTATCGCCAAAGAACAAGGATGGCATAACAGTAGCTTTTGGCAAGCATTATGAAAATTATGTTTTGTACAAAACGCTTGGTGAATGGGTAACCGATCATCAAGAACATAACTCTAAGCATCTAATTTTAATGCATAGCAAAGATTTACCTACTAGTGGTCCAGAATTTGAATTACTCAAAGAATCGATAAATACTCTAGATAAAAGGCTGAATAAAGTCTATGACTATCTAAATGCCATGAATATTCGACAAACCCATGTTAATCATTACTATTGGACTGATAATCTTGGAGCACAACAAGCAAAGGGTAATCTATTAGATCGGCCCCCATTAGAGATTGTTCTCCCTGGGTCAGCTGTTGGATTTCAAATACACGATACAAATATTGAAGCTCCGCGACAAATTAATAGTCCCACGCCAGCAACCGCTCCAAGTTCGACCATCACCAAGATAAGCAAGGGATTGTACTCCAGGTTTAACGCAAAGATCAGTAGCAAAATTTGTAATTTTTTAGTCAACTCAAACCAAAAAGTAATTAACTTAACAACTCGTATTGCAAATCGGTTGCTGAAGGCAGCTAACAAGCATTTAGTGAACAAGCATTCTTTTCTATGTATTACTTTTTTGGATATGCAGCCGTCTATCGATGTTCTAAAAAAATCAATCTCTAATAATGACAAGGTTCTACATACATATTACAGAACCGAGGCATTCTATTATGAGTTTAGAGAATCTTTAAACTCACAACTAAGAAATAATTTTAGCAGCAAAGAGATTAGCACCATAACCGAAACAGAGGATTTTGATGTACTCTTCGCTACAATCCAGTTAAATGAAATTCATAGATTAATTGACTTAATAAAGCATTTGAAATCTTTTAAAAATAAGAAAGTTATCATTTATTTAAGCACATCACACATTGATAGATCAATAATACAAGATGCACGGTTTAGTTTAGTCCCAGAATTGTCCGTTTTATCCTCCACAATGCGAGTCAAAAATGTTTTCGCATCTAACAATTATTATGCATGCATAAATAAAATATTTCTCAACAGATTATTTAACGAAGGAACGAGCTTATTCAGCAAGTTATTGCCTTATTTAAACTATATACTGTTAGTGCCGATTATAGCTTTTCGCAATCTACGCTCGCCATTTAAAGCTTCAGAAGATTTGTTTAACCCTGATTGCTCAAGTATAACTATTGAGCTGGAAGGAATAAATTAATGTCATACATTAATAAGCGTGACAATATCCCAGTGCTCACAGGATTGAGGTTTTTGGCTGCTTTAAGTGTCATGATGTGCCATTGCAGCATAAGTGTAATGAAGTTCGAACCTTACACGCCATGGGTAAATATCTTCCATGCCTTAGCTGGTTTTGGGATGCCGCTGTTTTTTGTGCTAAGCGGTTTTGTTATTCATTATAACTACCAAATAATGCTACGCGTTCCAAAAGTTGGAAACACGATTCGCTTTCTAATCATACGTTTGGCGCGTTTATACCCTCTGTATGCAGTCGTATTGATTGCAGAGTTTTTCTATAACTTAGGCTCTCGTTATCATACCTTATGGCCATTTACTAAAACGATTCTAATAAACGAATCTAGTTTGTTACAAATAACTTTGCCTTTGTACAGCACTTTCACCCAATCATGGTTGTATAAGTTAATCCCCAATAGCCCACATAGTGTGATTTATGCGCATGATGTGTGTTCACAAGTTTCTTGGTCGATTAGCACTGAATGGGGCTTTTATCTTATGTTCCCACTATTTTGTTGGCTGATTTGTAAACTTAGAACTAAAACCAGTGTGATACTATTTAGCGCAATAATTTACGCTCTGTTAATGTCAGCCACTTTGTATATTGTATTGCACTCGCAACAAATTGATGTATGGGCAACCAGTAAGTTTGGCCAATATGCCAGCATTGATAAAGGCTGGCAAAGTTCTTACTTACGTTGGTTAATCTATTTTAACCCAATTACACAGTGTGCAAATTTTATTATTGGCACCTGTTTGGCACAAGCATATATTTTGCTTAAGGATAAGCCTGTCTCTTATCTGGAAGATCTAATAAGTAAGCTAAGTTTGGCAATAGCCATAATAAGTTTTGGCCTTCTATATTATTTCGCCTTTATCAATCAAGTAAGCTATAACATACATCTTCTAAGTCATAACTGCTTGTTTACTTTGCCGATTGCAGCAATCATTTTTTTGTATGCGCGCTATCAATTGCCACTAACAAACTTATTAAAATCCAGATTTTTCATTTGGGCAGGTGAAGCTAGTTTATCTATATATCTGCTTCACATGTTTATTGGACATAACATGATTTTGCGCATAATTAGCTTTGATGCTGTGCCATTTACTATACCGACTTTCTCTTTTAGATTTTTATGTTTGGTTGCAATATGTGCGGTAATTATTTTGGCTTCAAGACTTACCTATGTATTTATTGAAGTTAAAGGCCAGCGTGTAATGCGGACTGCTCTATTATCAATGTTAGATTGGTCAACCGATAAACTAAATAACGTATATGCGCGGATCATTCCGTCCAAAGCTTAATTCCAAATGGAGTCGCTATGAACCAACAACACAGATTCGCATTTTGTATGCAAGTATGGGGTAGCAAGTACGTAGAACTATTTTTAAATGCTGGCCTAGCTGCACAAATGGTACCTGGCAACCTAATTAATTTTCCTTGGCTAAAAACCAGCACCTATGAAATTTTCACCTTACAAGAGGATGTTGATGCGCTAGAATCCTCACCATTATTTCAAAAATTACGAAGTATAATCCAAGTTAATTTCCATTTGATTGATGATTACCTAGCATCAGTTGGTGAAAGTCAAAAATGGAAGTTAGTACGACATTGTCACCAACTAAGTGCAGTGTTAGGTGATGAGCGAGATGCTGGTGTGTTCTATTTACATCCTGATCAATTGTGGACCCAAGGCAGTTTTGTTAATGCAGCGCAACGAATTGTTGCTGGTAATAGTGCAGTTCTAGTTCCTGGTCCACGAACTAATGCAGAAAACATGGTTAGCTGTTTACGCGCAAAGTTTTTACATACTGATGGAAGTTTACCTCTTCCAGCTAGAACACTAATTGAAATTGGTATGCAAAACTTACATCGTGAAACAATAAATTGGAATTGGGATACTGAAAATTTCTTCAAAGTACCCACGTATATTTATCGATATGTGAAGAATGTGGGTCTCTCAGCATTTTGCTTCGTGCTACACCCATTGCTCATCAAGCCAGAAGTAAAATTTGCACCCTTTAAAAGAATCTTTGACCAAGATTATCTACTGGCTGCTTGTCCAACTTTCGAGAAGTTACATATCGTTCGTGATACTGATGAGGCATTTCAATTCGAGCTTTCTCCACAAGCTATGACTTCTCCACCACTTCCATATGACTGGATTGAGAAAATTAAACTGCTTGCCTGGTATTCTGAGATGAATTATAACTGGCAGCATCGTTTGATTATCAAGATGCCAATTCGTATACATAGCACAGAAATAAATGAGGAAGATTGGCAGCAAGTAGAAGCAATTACTGCTAACAATATACTTGAATTAGAAAAATGGTGGAATATTCCTGATTGGAAGTTAGTATTAACAGAGCCAGAGCATTATCTTGCGCGTTTTATCGGACGACATAAATTTGATCCCAAAGCTGCACCACTGAAAGACAAAATTTACAAAGCGATAGCGCATATATTGGCTAGAGAGATCTATGTGGTCTTAGGGAAAAACGAATTCTACTTTCCCGGGCATCTGTTCACCGTACCCAGCGTATTAGGCCCGCGTTACGATAAATATCTAAAATCAAAAGTAAATATGCTACATCGAACGATATGTAAGCTTGCAGCATTTCCATTTAGAGTTTTGAGAAAATTAAAATGCATGGCTAAAGCAGCACTGGTTGGCTAAGACCAACCGTGCGCTTCTAGCAACTGATCATGATTCCCATAACAGTGAATGAATTCATCCTTCAAGGAAATGTGTTCTATCTTACATTTCGCACCAGTATCCCAAGCAATTTCCTTCACGCGCGAGCCCAAACCACCATGTGGTACGTGCTCTTCGATAATGATTACTTTCTCGTATTTGGCCAATACTTGAGCCACGCCTTCTTTATCCAAGGGCTTAAGCGTATGACAATTAATAACTGATACGGGCTTGCCTTGTTCTTCAGCTATTTTAGCTGCCATCTTTAATGCACGATGTACGGTTACGCCATAAGACATAATACAAGTACCCTCGCCGCGTTGGATATAACGAATTTTACCCAACACAAAGGGATCCGCATTTTGGGTAATTACTGGCTCACCAGCTTTACCAAGACGCAAATACACTGGGCCACCCATATTTTCTAACGCGCACCATTTGGTTATTATTGTGACCTCATCAGGATCGCATGGAGCCAATACCGTCATGTTCGGTAATGAGGTAGCAATTGAAATATCTTCCATCGCATGATGCGTGGCGCCAAGTGTAGAATATGTTACGCCACCGCCGATACCAACTATAGTTACCGGCAAGTTTTGATAACACAAATCATCACGTACAAATTCAAATGGACGATACAAGGTAAAAGTTGCAATTGTGTAGGCAAAAGGTCGCAAACCTTTCTGCGCCATCCCAGCACACAAACCAATCATAATCTGTTCTGCAACTCCGGTGTTAATAAACCTATCCGGAAAATGCTCACGAAATTTTGCAATTGAACCAGCAGGAGAGATATCCGCCACCACAATAGCTAAGCGTGGGTCTTCTTTACCTAATTCATAAAATACGTCTGCAAATCGATTTCTCACTTTAGTTCTCCACTAGCTCAAGCTCAGATAGCGCTTGTTGATATTCTTCTTTGTTTGGCGAACGATAATGCCAAATCGCAACGTTTTCCATATAGGAAGTACCTTTACCTTTGATGGTATGGCAAACCAGCATAAGCGGTTTGTTACCTTTGCGATTCCGTACTGATTCAACCATAGCTGCTGCATCGTGACCATTAACTTCTATTGCTTCCCAGCCAAATGCTTCGAGTTTTTCCTTCACTGGAAAAAATGCAGGATGCCCATCAGTCATACGCTCTAAACCACCAAAATTATTTAAATCTAAAAACGCAATTAAATTATTCGTTTCTAAATTTGCTGCAGTTTGGATTGCTTCCCAAGTCGAACCTTCTTGCAATTCACCATCGGATAAACATACATATACGTTTTGATCTAATTTTTGCAGCTTGAGCGCATATGCCATTCCCACCGCAATACCAGTACCGTGACCTAAAGAACCAGTGGAAGCTTCAATGCCTGGCACGCCGTAATCAGGGTGAGCACCTAAGCGTCCATTTGGTTTGCAGTAAGTATCGATATCCTGCTTAGATAAAATACCTTGTTCTTCGAGAATTATGTATTGAATCATGCAGCCATGTCCCTTGGACATCAGAAACGTATCAATGTACTTACCGTTCGCATCCCTACGCATTAATTCGTTATAAATTACATCAGTAATTTCTAAACAAGAAAATGCCGGCGCAACATGCAGAGCTGTTACAGTTTGCGAAACTTCTAATATTCTACGTCGATAATTTCTACAACGTTGTTTGGCAGCGATTGCATCCATGGGATTAACCTCTCATCACATAACCCATATCTAGGTCTTTTAGTTGATCAAAATATTTACGGCCCCAAGCTACCATTTCATCTAGCCCTTCGTCCCAACCAATTTTTGGTTCCCAGCCTAGATCATTTTTAATACGGGTAGAATCTAACCAGTAGCGTGAATCTTGGCCTAAACGATCTTCTGCCATCATGCATACTTCGGTGAATTGCTTGCCTAAAGCACTAGCGGTACGTTCAACAACTTCTTTGATTGACGTAGGTTTAGCAGGGCCGGCATTATAGATAACGCCCAATGGAGCTTTGTCAGCTACCATCAAAACCGCACGCGCTAAATCACGCGCATGGATGTAAGACTTTTCAGCACGTCCACCACCATGAAGAGGTAGTTTTTCACCCTTTAGACCGCAAATAACTGTCTTAGGGATAATACGATGTAATAATTGGCCTGGGCAGTATGCATTCGATGGGCGAATAATATTCATTGGGAATTTCAAGAATTTATGAATAGATTCCAAATGCATATCAAATGCAACCTTAGATGCAGCATATGGACTGCTTGGTTTAATTGGTTCGTTTTCATTCGTTGCGTAATCTACAGAACCATACATTTCGGAGGTTCCGATTTGAATGAAACGTTGCAACCAATCGCGCTTACCTAATTCTTCAGTTAATCTGGAAAGAGCCATACAGTTAGTTTCGAAGAAGCGCCAGGAATTTTTCCATGATACTGCGCCTTCGCCTTGTGCTGCGTAGTTAATGATTACTTCTGGCTTCTCTTTGTCTAATAATTCTAATAGCAAGTCTAATTCGTAGGTTACGTGACGAGCGTGGTACTTATAACGTGGGTTGCTTTCGATGTTTAATGAAAATGGTTCGGAACGTAGTAAATTACGTCCAATACCAAGTACTTTAGCATCAGTGTTATCTAATAAATATTGTGCGGTATGAATGCCAAATGAACCGCCACCGCCTAATATTGCATATGTTTTTACGTTACTCATTCACTCTCTCCTGTTAATTCTGGATCCCGGCTCTACGCTGCTATCGCAGCTTCCGGCCGGGATGACACACTCTACGCTAACCAAGGCTGATCACGGATGACGCTACTCTACAATTGTCCAATAATGATCGCCGGTATAACCAGCTTCTTTGAATACCTGCAACCAAATTTCAGGATAATCGTGAAACTTAGCGGTTAGCACCCAACTCTCAAATATTTCTTTTTGTTCTGGGGTTTTGTACGAATCAACTTGAACAAAAGATTTACCCGTCTTGCATACACGCTCAATCTCACGCATAGCAACTATTACTCGATCGCGCGTAAAATTATGAATTGTATTCAAGGAAATCACACAATCAAAACTCTTATCCGGAAATGGCAAATTATCACCACTACCTAAATGCAAACGCCCTACTACTTCTGGCTCGCAATGCTTCAATGCATACTCAGAGATATCTAAGCCATAAACATCCAAACCTGGACACACAGCTAATAAATCTTTAACCAGAAAGCCCTTCGCACAGCCAATATCTAATACTCGATCACCTGGCTTCAAATCAAAATGCTCAACGATATCTTTGGCCACCGGCACCCAACG
>CAYPGU010000011.1:0-19058 GCA_964409995.1 uncultured Legionellaceae bacterium
CGGTGCTACTTACACCACTGCGGCAATAAATAAAAATTTTATTATTCAGCAACAGCAGGTATTTTTAGCCTCGACAGCTGAACAAGGCTTACAGCAACAGCACGCCCGTCAAATGGGTCTTTCTTGGTGGCGCGTTATAAATGGAAATGTTTTAGAGCAAAAGGAGTAGCAAATGCCTGTAATTCACGCCGCGATCAATGATTCATTCCCTGGCGATACACAGTATGTAAAAGCGATCGTTAGTAAATTATCGGCACAAGCCCCGTTTATCGAATACTATGATGATGATACTAAATCAATTACAGCGCTAGATACTAATTTGGTCTCCAGCAAGCAGCACATTTTAATAATTTCTGGCACTCATGGTACTGATTTCCTGTTCAAGGCTTTAGGTAATTCACGCATTAAAGCTTTAATTCAAAAAGGTCAATTAACTGTAGTCTGGGGTGGTCATCAACCACCAGAAAATTTAACTAATCTAGAAGCAAATTTAGCTTTAGTTGGTTTGGTCGAAGAATCAATTGATGAATCTGTGCAAAATACTTTTGGTTCGCGTTTGGTTAAAACTAGCATGGTACCAAATAGTTTAAATGCTAATACGGTAAGTACAGCAGCCAAAGAGTGGCATAGAAACCATCATGCAGCAGCAGATGCAATTCCAAGTTCTAGCACTGGTTACATCGGCGTTTTTCTAGGTGGTGACGCTCCAGATGAATTGGGCAATTATCAATGCTATACCGAGCAAGAAGCTTTTGAGCATGGCAAAATTTTTGGGATCGCGGCCAAAGAAAGTAACAAAGTTTTATTGGTAACCAACGGCCCCCGCACTGGTAAAATTTATGCTGAATCTACAGATCTAAGACATCCTAGTTTGCGCAGATTTTCCCCCGCTGGTTGGGTGGCCTTTGATCAATTAAAGCCTATAGAATTACTAGTCGAACCTGCCGCAGAATTTAAAGCGCACGCGCCTAATTCGCCGCTTGATCCGGTTTCGCAAGCATTTATTAATGGTGTTAAAGCAAGCGCCTTACCAGACAATCAGTTATGTTTTATTGATTTTAAATTTGGCAAATCTGTATATCCAGCTTTTGTCGCAACCTTAGCGGCTCAACCAGAAACGTCAATTGCATATTACAGCGGCGAGTCAGTCTCATATGCTGAAATTGGGTATTTTGTACCGCGTACTTATGCATTTAAGGTGAGCAATATGAGCCTGCGTCACCAAAAGATTCTGGATCGGTTTAGCACCAAATTACATATAGTTGGCACTGCAGATTTAACTGAGCAAGGGATTAAAGTTTCTGAAATTGATCTCAAGAAGAAACAAGAAATCATCAAGCAAGGAAGTGATCGTGATGCGCAATTAATCGCGAATGCAATTAAAGCCAAAGTTAATTTCAATGATGGAATTAATAAGGTGACGATGAAGGCATTTCGGTAGATTAAGGCGTCGTCAACTAAGTGTGTTTTGATATAGAATTCTCGAGAGTCATGGCTATAAACTTATTAAGGCTGACCCCATGCATCTTTGCCGAGGAATATAATTCTCTATGTAAATTAGGCGGAACACGTACAATAAACTTTCCAGAAAATGGCTTCTCTGGATCTCTATTCTTTTTCTTACAAAACTCTAAATAGCATTCAACGGAATTTTTTAATTCACGCTTAAGTTCTTTAGGATTTCTTCCTTTAAATGTGATGACATCACGCACATTAATAACTTCTCCGTGCAAATATTCATCATCGCCAACAAAATCAATTTTCGCTATGTAACCCTTATATTCCAACATCTTCAACCCCAGCCTCTCTTAAAAACTTTCGTAACGATTATTATGAGATTTTCAAATGATATCATAAATTGATACTATGTAAACAGTATAGTATATAAAACACGCTAGTTATAATTGCTAAAAGGATATTTGCTGTAATGCTCTGTCATCCCCGAAAGCACCCTGTGCTTATCGGGGATCTAGATCCCGGCCCTCGCCCCGGCTCGCCCCGGATCGCCCCGGATCGCGTAAGGAGCGTCCGGGGCAGGCTCCACTCGCAGCCGGGATGACACTTGAGACTTGACATGGTCTGTCACTAAAGTAACCCCAGCTCCAACTTGCCGGCCTCAGAAATCATTTCCCGGTCCCAAACTGGTTCAAACACCATTTCTACTGTAACAGCCGTGACATTTTTAACTCGCCATGCGGCCCTTTCTACATCTTGCATGATAACTGGGCCCATCCCACAACCAGGGGCAGTGAGGGTCATACTGATAAAGACGTGATTTTGTTTCTGATCCGTACTAGCTTCAACTCGGCAATCATAAATTAAACCAAGATCTACAACATTGACGGGAATTTCTGGATCGTAACAGGTTCTTAGTTGTTCCCAGACCTCTTCAAGATTGACGGGGCCATCTGCCTCTTTTGCATTATTGTTGGGGTTGGTGTTAGCTAAAACCAATTCAGCTAATTCCACCCCCAGTGCGTCAGCGTCTTTGGCATCGATACGGGCCAATTGACCATTGATATTGACGGTAATTGAGCCGCCTTTGGCCTGAGTGATTTCTACCCCAGTATTCGCCGGAATCATGAATGGCATGCCACTTGGCACAATCATTGCCTCACAATCACGGTTTAGAGTCACCCAACGTATATGCCCTGCCATACTAACTACCTGCATTCAAACTGGCAGCTAGTATAGCACCAAGCATAGGTTAGGCAATAACTTGGTTATCCGTGTTGAGTCCGGGAGCTGGGCGCGCCATCCATTGTTGGCGAGTACCAGGTTGAGTGCGGTTGTGCTGAATTTTTACCAGCTGATCAATCATATGTTCTAGATCTAATTCTAAGCTGCCAATAATTTGGTCTTTTTGAGCTAAAGTTTTGCTCGCTAGTTCTAATTTTTGTTTAACATTATCTAATTCGCGTTGCATAACAGCCTGTTGGGCTGATTGAGCTTGTAGTTGGGATAGTATAGAAGAAAAGTTATTCTGTTGTGCAGCTTTGTTGATCACCTTGTTTACCTCTCTCAAAATTTCATTAATTATGTTTATAAATCATGCCAATTACGGAGGTTACTCGCAAGGACAGATCCCCTGTTGATTTGTAGCGTATTAGCTACTTGAAAAGTGAGACATTCACCTATGGACACATAGGATTTTTCTACTGCATAAAACCAGACTTAACTAATTGATACTTCTTCATTTTTTCAATCAGTGTGGTACGTCGCACGCCTAATAATTTGGCCGCACGAGCCACAACACCATTCGCTTGTGCTAATGCAGTGTTGATTAGGTTTACTTCGATATCAACCATATGTTGTTTTAGGTCAAAACTATTTGCCGATAGATCTGGTTTAACCATTATAACTTGATCCATCGCTAACATGCCGTATTTAGCGCGTAATATATCCGCAGGTAATTGCTCTTCACTTACCTGTGTGTTTGGATACATAATGCACATGCGCTCAACCAGATTGGTTAATTCACGAATATTGCCTGGCCAATTGTAGTTTTCTAATTGTTGCTGTGCAGCATTTGTAAAGCTGCAAATCGGCATGCTACTCGACAATTTATGCAATACAAATTCTATCAATAACGGTATGTCATCTTTGCGTTCGCGCAATGGTGGCAATTGAATTGGAAATACATTTAAGCGGTAATATAAATCTTCACGAAATTCGTGCGTAGCAATTCTATGTTCTAAGTTTTGATTGGTTGCAGCAATTACTCGCACATCGGTAACTAGAGTCTTGTTGCCGCCTACTCGCTCATAGGTTTTTTCTTGTAGAATGCGCAGCAGTTTTACTTGCATCAATAGTGGCATGTCACCAATTTCATCTAAAAATATTGTACCATTATTGGCTAATTCAAAACGTCCTGGCCGCGTCGCGGCAGCACCGGTGAAAGATCCTTTTTCGTGCCCGAACAATTCGCTTTCTAATAGATCAGCTGGAATTGCGCCACAATTAATTGCGATGAATGGTTCGTTGCTGCGTGTTGAAGCTGCATGTATGTTGCGTGCGATTAATTCTTTGCCAGTACCAGACTCGCCATAAATCAAGACGCTAGCTTGAGTTTTAGCTACCTGTTGAATCAATTCTTTGACTGCTTGAATAGATTGGCTATTCCCTACTATCTGCATGCGTTCATCCTTTGAACTATTACATTATATATTATTGTTGCTATATATAAATGATTTTGTTGTTATCATAACTTAATTTAATGGCAGAATGAGCAATTAGTCAAATTATTTGCTTGTAAATCTTAGCTGTGGCAATCTGATGTTAGGTGTTACAGGATGTTATACCTGTACGTTTTACAAGCATTTCAAAGGAGGATTATCTTATGTCAGGAGCAAATCAACTAGGCCAAGGTATGGGTGAAGTAAAGTTCGTAAGCTTTAGCTGTTGTTTACCAAAACGCAAAAATAAGTTTTTTACTGATGACATGAAAGGTGCGTTGCATGAAGGTGCTGCAGTAGCAACCGGTAAAGAGCCTGGCGATAGGGTCACATTTCAAGATATAAAAAATGCTTGGATCGAAGCCAGAGATGCGGCCAAAAGTGTCGGTGCTCGCCTAGGTGAAGTTAATCAGCAGGCACAAAAGGCCATTACATTTATAAACGATTGTTTGGGAACTTTAATATTTTCGTTACAAATGCTACTCGTGATTGAGAAATCTGCTGAAGAGGGAGAAGAACCAAGTAGTGAAGCAATCGCGTTTTTAGAAGAAGCCTTGCAAAAATTGCAAGCAATCGCAACTACTTTAAATGCAACCAAAGCAATCGCACAATTAGCAGCAGAAGTAAAATTACCAAGTAAAGACAACATGCTAGGCGCTATTGCGGATAATGCAAAGCTTGCATTGGACCTTAACAAAAAAATTCGTGAAATTCATTTAACGCTAGCTGATGCTGATATGGCGCAAGATGGCATTAAACTAGAAGACTTAGACAAGGTAGATAGAGCTGCGAAAAAAATGGTCGTGTTGTACAAAGTATCGCAACTATCGGTTGGATTAACTAATGCTGTAGATACGGCACCGGTTGTAGCCGATACAACGCCAGTTGTAACGGATACTGCACCAGTTGTAGTAGAAGCACCTGATACTCCTAGGACAGCGGAGAAAAAGAAGCTCGCTTTAACCTAATACGTAATTGCGCGGAGCTGTCATACGCGCGTATTTGTCATACCACAACAGCGCAGCGAATAGATCCCGGCTACTGCGACGCACAGGGTGCGTCTTGGCCGGGATGACGCAAGTTACTGTCATCGCGAAGCTCGCGTGTATCTGTCATCCCCGAAAGCACGCCGTGCCCCTGTGTCAGCCGCGAAAGCACGCGTGCTCCTGTGTCAGCCGCGAAAGCACGCGTGCTCCTATGTCATCCCCGAAAGCACGCGTGCTCCTATGTCATCCCCGAAAGCACCCTGTGCTTATCGGGGATCCATATCCACGCTCGCGCTATTAACTAAAAAATCACCCTTGGTGCTGACGAATTAGTTGCAGCTCTAGTCGTTGCAGGTGGTTGTTGCTGTGAACTAGATCTACTTGGCGTAAATAACCTACGCAAATTCCCCACTACCTTACTACCAATTGATTGCTCAGCTGCATTCACGCTGCTTGCTTCTTCAGTAGTCACGGGTTCAGATCTGGATGGAGCAGCTTCTGTCCAGCTTGGCTCTGCAGGCACAAACCAACTACGCACAGTATTATAAATAGCAGTGAATACCCCGAGAATAAAATTCCAGATGCGACGTAGCAAACCTGGCTGTTCTTCACTAGGTGCAGCTGGTATATCAGTTGGAGTTGTGCTTCTAGGCGTAGATGGCAAGCTTTCACTGCCAGTACTAGAGCGTGGTGAATCTTTGCGTACTGGTTTAATTATGGGCTTAACTGGTTTAACTTCTAATTTGTTTATAAATGCTGCAGTATTTGGTTCACTGCTCCACGCACCACCAAATGTAGCCCAACCTAAATCAATAAAAAACTGTGGTATACCGCGCATTTTGCCTGCGTACAAGGCTGCAATAATCGCAGAACGTGGAATATACATGCCTTCAATTTTAATTTCTGCCACCCGATTGCGCACAAATTGAATAAAATCTTCAATCATTTCAGTTTGTTGATCTGGAGTTTTATCGCCTAAATGATGCTGAAATCTAGCCTTTATAAGCTCTTCTATACCGAAGAAATTACGTGATTCTATAGCGTTATATGTGAGATCAAACATTTCAGTTTTAGTTCTAATGTCTATAGTTGGCATAATTTTATTCGAACCTCAGGCTTGCGCCGTTTTATTATTATTGTATATACCAGTAAAAAACACTGTTTTTTACAGTCCTATTGTACATTTTTATTCAACGCAGTTCAAGTCAGGCAACATATTTCACCGGATTGGTGCCATAATTAAATCAGGTATCAAGTAGTAAATATTGATTATATTTACAGCATTTATGGAGTTTTTAAAATGTCTCAAACGAACAATCAAGGCGGTGGACCTCGAAAATTTTCTTTAATGGAAGAGGCAGCTCGTTCAGCTCAACGAGCAAAACTTAAAATTCTAGCTCGTGGCTCAACCAAAGCTGCAGTTGAAGCGCAACGTGAGTTAGCAGAGATGGATCGCCAAGATGCTGAAAGAAAAAAGCTGGCAGCAGAAAGTAAAACCCAAAAGGCAAAACAACAGATCGAAGGAAATGCTGCCAAAGCACAGGAGCTTGATAAAACTTTAGGTTTTATCGCTTGGCAAGAAAAACATGATGCTGCAGTAGGTACTGTGAAAGCAGCTGAGGGTGCATTAAGAGCACAGCAAGATAATGAAATAAGATTAAGAGCAACAATAGCTAAGCTAGAAAAAGATCTTGAAGCTACGCAAAAAAGAATTATTTCGCAAACAGCAGATCTAACTACCGCAAAAGGAGCATTACAAGAAGTTGAAAGACTTCAACCAAAGGACTTGCCAAAGGGTTTCAAAGCGCCGGTCATGCAAGAATCTGCCCTTACTCTCGAATCCAGCGGGCGTAAGTCTTCATTTGATTCTCTTCCCCCTGCGACACCGAAACGAACATCTGGTGAATTTGCTTCTCCTCCATCCTTAGAAAAGCAACCCAGCCAGCGTGTTACTTCACAAGAAGTTAAAAGAGCAGCCCCACCGCCTCCTCCGGTCAGACAAAATCGAGAAGGCTTTACAAATGTTAAAGAAATAGCTGGTTATGGCAGGTTAGTAACTACTGAGAGTGGTGCACGCAAACTAATCTACACCGGCGATACCGAGGCTAATGGATATGCTGTAGTAGCCGGCAGCGAAAGCGCCAACCAATTTGTGGTCGCTAATGAAAGCGGCGAAAAATATACATATAGTTTAAAAGATAATACTTGGAGTTTTGTTGACGGCGATACGCGTGTCAAAAGGGTTCCTCCTCCAGTACCGGTTAAGCGTTCGACAGCAACGGACAATAAACCAGTGGTGTTTACACCAACTCACGTTGCAAACCCAATGTCCTTTGCTGCGCAAGCCGCAGCGAAGGTTAAAGGTAAAAAAGAAGATCAAGGGCAAGATAAAAGATCCTCCGGCCGGAGGAGTCCCAGTCCAAGCAGAAGCGACGACGACCTCCTCTAAAACTGAGCTCACACCCATGCAAGTCCAAAAGGCTGATGAAGCGTTGCGTGGGTTTGAGCTAAACATTCTGCAGGATACCAATCTGTTATACGCCGATATTGCCCTTGGCACATTTACAGACATTTTGAAAATAGCCTCAGCAGAGCAACAAGGTCTTTTGATTCAGCGTTTATACGACCAGGTTGAAAAGCAAGGCTTGCTAAAGAAGATAATGGCACATATCAGAAGTCAGAGTTTCGTTTTAAAGTTGGCGTCTGATAAAAAAATTCTCGACTATGCTCAAGCTAACGCCAAGACATTAGAAATTCCACCGCGACTGATTGCTTGTTTGAAAGCATTTCTAGAAAAGGATATACAAGCGTTAGCCTATGCGTTGAATGTCAATGAAACAAGCGTAATAAAACTTGGTAAAAAAGTATAACAGGCAAAGCAATGAGTACATATAAAATATTAAACATAAATGATTTTCATTTAGTGACAACTGCGGATGTTCCAGTCACTAGAGTACCTAACATAGGTGCTGCATATATCGTCGATCAAGATAATTTCAAAGCTTTAGGTGATATAACTTGTTATACACTTGAGGTCTGGGAAGAATCAATGCGCGTGCCGCATTGGCATCCCAACGCTTCTGAATTGGGTTATGTAATTTCAGGTAGTATCGAAGTTATGATTTGGCGCTCACCTGGCGAAACTGCAATGTTTACTTTAACCCCAGGTATGTGTTGGTTTATTCCACAGGCAGCTTTGCATTCACTCAACAATATTGGCACGGAAAAAGCACGCTTATTGGTTGGTTTTTCATCTGGTGCACCAGCAGATATAGATTTGCCAGTAGCCTTTAACGGTCTTCCCCTACCCTTACGTGATGCTTATACTTCACCACATGCAGAACTACGCCAATGGACTGGGCAAATTAATAATCCTCTCGTTGGCAAATATCCACCTATTGAAGCATTACATCATGTGGTCACTGGCAGTCCCTATGGTTTTGATTTACAAAAGGTAACACCTTTATTTGCCAATCAGCAATTAGGCAGTGTGGCTTGGGGTGTCAAAAGTAATTGGAGCATTTTGGAAGATATTTCAATCTTACATGCGCGTTTAAAACCAAATGTCGCACGCGATGCAATTTGGTATCCAGATGCTGGGACATTATATGTGGTTGCAGAAGGTAGCGGTCAATTCAACATAATTATTGCTGATCAAGAGCCCACCCCTTTTAATGTTTCACTGTATGACTATGTTTATGTGCCACCAGGAGTATTACATACCTTTTTAAATAATTCGGAACAAGATTTTCGCGTCACTGCTTTCTTTACTAAAGCTGATCCACAGCCTGAAGTATCATTATCCGTTGCTACTGCGTTTTTCCCAAATGCAATTCGTAAAGCGGCTATGACAACTTATGGAACGCAGCATAAAGATGGCGATCCATTGGCTAATCTCACATACACTGAAGTTAGTCCATATTTAGTGCCGATTAATAACAAATAGCTCAACGCTTAAATTCTCGCGTGAATTCTACTTTGCCATCTTCATCCACAAACCTCAATATTGCTGTATTTTTAGTTAATAAAAGATGCGCAAAACCAAAAGTGCTAGCGGCGAATATACTCTTATCAGATGGATTAATATTACGTTTCTTAGATCCTGTGCCTGAAATAATATATTTAATCCCTTCTGCTTCAATTAATTCTTTATCATGCTCATGACCACAAATATAGAAATCAACCGCATATTTTTTTAACAGTGGCTGTAAAACATCAATCATTGGTAAGTTATTACCATACCAACCACTACTGTAAAGTTGATGATGGCCGTAAACAATTTTCCAGGGCCTTTTCGCAGCCGCCAAACTTTCATCTAACCACTGAAACTGTTCTGCATCTATGGGAGCGCTATTTTTTAATATATGCATATCAGTATCGAGCGCATAAATATTGCATAGTTCAGAATCGATAGTATAATAGCGATCCGGCATAATCCAGCGCGCAGATTTATACTCGACTTCGTATTGCCAATTACCCATAGTGTCGTGATTGCCAAGCACGGGGAAAAATGCAAAATTTAAGTTTTGATATGGCTGCTCAAACTTAGTCATGAATTGTGGATCATCAAGACTGCTCACACCGCGTTCATAGAAGTTATCTCCTAACAGCAGAGCAAAGCTACATAGCTCCGTTGCGCAAAATGTTTGGATTGCTTTAGCTACTTTGTCTTTGTGCGCATTTATAGCGCCAGTATCCCCAATAAGAATAATCCCCATTTTAGTTTGAGCTGGCTGCGTTTCGACATATAAAGTACGATTCTTATCATCCCTAACAATGGTTTCAACTGTGTTAGCAAAACAACAACTTGCAAATACGAGACTTAGGATTAATGTACGCATAATAGAAATTTGGTCCTTCAAATTTTCAGCTGAATTATCTTGTATTGTAGCATAAGCACTAATGCCTTACGTATGACAAACCTAAGTTTACTTTAGATCATTCTATAATGTTTTTCTGCGCTTTCTTTTACTTCCAGTCTCGCTATTATTATTATCATCTTTACTATAATTAAGCATAGAATTTGCACGGTTGAGTTTTTGTTGAGGAGTATAAGGAGGAGGAGTTGGCGTTGCTGTTACTGAGCTACCGCCGCTAGAGATGTCGCTATCATATCTTTTAAACTTAGATTCTAAACTAGAAGCAATCAAAAATAAATCAGGGCTATGAGCATCTAGAAACTGCTGGACAATTTTATCGAACAATGGATCAAGCCCTTGGTTATCAAAACTATCTTTATATATTGCAATCCCTTTATTAATTGAATAAACAATATCAGCATCCTGAACAAAATAATCCCTGCAAAATTTGGCAAATAGATCCTTATATGCAGAATTTTTCATAGCTTCTTGAGGCAATTCAAGCTTTTCAAATCTAGCCTCTAGTCTTTTACTTAAAATATCTTGCAAGGTTAAATTATCATTGTTTGCATAATGACGGTTATTAATAAATGGTTGCTGAGCAAACAAATTATTAGCATAATTCTCTCTTTCGCTTGTGGTGAGGCCAGTCTTTACCTTTGCATAATATATATCATGAAGTTCGCTTACAGATTTCTTGAACGCTCCAAGCTGCTCTTCTAGCGCTTGATTAATTCCTGGTGGAATAAGTTTTACCACAACTTCAATTTGAGATATCATATGAGCCGTTATATCAAACAAATCTTTATCAAGCTTGATTCTTGCAGGATTTCTATCTGGACTCTCTTCAAATGACATGTTTTCTTTGGAGCGCAAATCGCTGATACCATGCTCTATTGATTTTAATATTGAATTAGTACTTTTCAAATAAATGTCTAACAATTCTATTTGTAAATTCAGAAGTTTGGTATTCTTGCCATCCTTAGAATTTACCATTTCATATATTCTATTTAACAGTAGCAATATATTCGAGTAATTTTTAAACAGATCTTGTTCGTAATTACTAACATCATTCATACTGGCCACCTGACTACCTTTCAAGATTATCCTATATATTGAGACTATGGATTTACTGAAAAGTTCAATATGGTGCATATGCAATTTAGCTGCAAAGTTTTATAGAGAAAATACTCGTGTTTCGCCCTCGGAGAGCGTAGTGAAGTTTTGGTCTGAAATGTTATGCTTCTGCTTTGCAGCGCGTAAATCAATCAACGGCTGCTCAAATCCCTCCGCAGATAGTTGAAAAGTACCAAAGTGCATACCGATACTAATTTTAGACTGCAAGTCCAAATGTGCTTGCACTGCCTCTTCCGGGTTGGTGTGCATATCCTTCATAAACCAGCGCGGTTCATATGCGCCAATACCTATAAACGATAAATCCATAGCACCAAATTTTTGTTGGATAGCAGAAAAATGCTGGCAATAACCTCCATCGCCACCAAAGAAAATCCTTTTACCATTATGCTCGATTACGTAGCTGCCCCATAAACTCGCATACAGATCAAATAGCCCGCGATTCGACCAGTGTTGCATCGGGGTAAAATTAATTTTAGTTATCGGATTAATTGTTTGTTCATTCCACCAATCTAATTCAATAAGATTAAATTGTTTTGGATCAAGTACACGACTATCTCCTTTTGGAACAAATATTTTAGGCGCAAATTTTTTATTAATAGTTTTAAGCGTGTTTTGATCTAAATGATCATAGTGATTATGGCTGATTAGAATTAAATCAATTTCGGGCAACGCATCGATTTCAATACCAGGTTTTCTTACTCTTTGCGGACCGAACCAACTCAGTGGGCTGCAACGCTTGGACCAATGTGGATCAGTTAGGATATTTAGACCTGGTAATTGCAATAAAAATGTTACATGGTTGACGAAGGTAACCGCGATTTGATTAATCTCCAAATCTGGCGGTAAATTTGGAGTGGCGGTATTTGCAACAAATTTTGGCCAAGTGGCTTTGGGTGTGGTGCACCACATTTTTAACCCCTGCCAAAAACTTTTTTTATGCTCTAAACCTAAGGTCGGATTAAAAAAATTTTTGCCGTTGAAATGCGCAGATTTATTGTCCATTTCATCCCCAGATTAAAAGTGGGAGGACCTGAGCTTCAGGTGATGATATAATCTTACCTGAAGCCTTGGTTAGCATCATGACTTGCGCTGGTTTCTAGGAATACGTTTTCTACCCTTACCAACACGACGCTTTTGCTTTCGAATTTGATGAATCATGTCTATACACCTTTCATGGAGAACTTAAGGTGTGTAGCATAACAATGATTTACCTATTTGGCAAAATTTTACCTAAACTAACAGTCCGGGTCGCTTGGCGGCTGCTGGAGCAACGGTTATTGCTGGAAATAGATGTTTAGTACTTTCTAAAGCTTCTTTGACATCTGCAATTGTGCCGTTCGTACCCATAGTGTAATAGCCAGTGACTAAGGTCGCTTCTGTACTTTCACCGCCAGAATCTTTAACGCCTATGGTCCAATAAAAATGGTCTCGATTCGGTCGAGTTATACTAACTACATGCCGGCCAATATATTCCAATCTATTTATTTTGTAACCATTGTTAGCATCTTCTTCTTGATTAAATTTGCATTCTTGTTGTGGTTTGGAACCTTTAAAATTTTCCATAATCTCATCAATCTCTGCCAGATCAGCAACAATTAGCTCATAAACCAGCTTTTCTTTGGGAGTAAAATCAAATTTTGTACCATATTTCATCGCTTCGCGAGCACAGATCACAGGTAGCGTAAAACTTTGCATCAAGCAACGATCTGTCAGAAATTCATCTAAATCTTGTTCTGTTAAATTGTGTAATCCTGGCATTTTTATCCCCTAAATTAAAGCATAACACTAATCAAAACTATGGATTAGATCAAGGGGTAGTATCCGCAAGAATATTTTCCACACACAGCTGTTCGCTCAAGATTGCAGCAAGGATTTTATCAATATCTTCTTTACTACTATATGTATACCATAAGCCTTGTGGGTAAACCGCCAAAACAGGCCCCTCAGAACAGCGCCCCATACAACCACTGCTGCTAATTCTAAATTTGGACTCTTTAGTAATGCCCAATTCTGCAGCCTTTTGCTTGGCATATGCAACCATTTCCGCTGCATTGTGGTTAGCACAACATTGTTTATTGCTGTCTTTTTGATTGGTACAGATGAAGACGTGGTTTTTGTAAAATGACATATTAGTTTTGGTGTTGTAAAAACCAAAACTGTACAACGATTAGAACTTTTTGGCAATTCTTTTAATATGGTTCGTTGCTAGAAAATAACGCTATGGTATTATCTGGGGTGCCAAACACAGATAGTATATTACCATCTATGCTCCAACTCTGCACTTCCATCAACATGCTTATAAAGGTGCTTTCAATTTGCGTGAATTCTGTTGCGCAGGTAACTGCTGGGTTAGGCACTGGTACGTTAGGAGTAATCTTCAAGCCATTCGGGGCTGTTAGAACATAAGTTCCACTTAGATCGTTACAACCAGCATATGCAGTAAACGTATTGTCTGGTGCAAATTTTATGAAAGGTTTAACCGACTTAAAATTTTCTAATATGATAGGTTGCTTCTGCAGAATCGCTAGTGACCATTTATTAGCCAGCAAGTCGTCAGTGGGAGCGGCAAAAGCAGCCCCGGTCACGACAACTAAAATTAAAAGACAAAAATTTCGTATGACTTGCATATGGATATTATAGATCTGAAATTTATTAATGCCAGCTCGACCTACAGATTTTCGACAACGTGTAATAGGTCGATTGTGTCTGACCTCAGATTGAGCTATATTTGACTATATATTTTTGAGATTTTACAAATGTTTAATCTGGTTTTATCGCCTTATGGGTCTATTCGCAGAATGCGTTTTTTTGTAGGCCATATTGAGATTATTGTATTAGCTTTACTCATGTCTTTCGCTTACATGTATATTTTCCCGCACATCGTCAGTAGTTTTGGTATTGCCCCAACTGATTTTGCTGCTACATTTGATGCTATTCTCAAATCCTTAAGTAGCGATTTAATACCATTGCCTAAATGGAACAAAACTTCTGGCCTAATTTATATTAGCGGCTCAATTTTTATATTGATAATCTTATGGAGCAATATTTGCCTAATTGTTAAGCGCATACGTGATCTGGATGTTTCTTTATGGTTTGCTTTGATACCAACCGGCGCGCTGACATATATTTGTTTGATTGTGATGCTCACAACTCACACGTTGACAGATCAAACAATGCTCAATTTAACTGAAATATCTGGGGTGTTACAGATTATTTCTTTTTTGATTTTGCTATTTTACCCCTCGCGTTTAAATAATTCTTCGCCCTTAGATGATGATGAGGATGATGACGACGAGGATTAAAATTAAACGAATATTAGTTGATGCTGATGCATGCCCTAATATTATAAAAGATATATTATATAGAGCAGTTAATCGCGTAAAAATACCGATGATACTCGTGGCCAATCAATATATACCAATACCTAACTCTACTCTAATAAAACTGGTACAAGTAGGGTCAGGTTTTGATGTTGCTGATCGACATTTAATCGAAATTTCAGAAGTGGGTGATTTGGTAATTACGGCAGATATTCCTCTAGCCGATGGCGTAGTATCCAAAGGTGCTCTCGCACTAAATCCACGTGGTGAACTTTATGACGCAAACAATATCAAAGCTAAACTAAGTCTGCGCAACTTCCTGACTGAGGCACGTGATACCGGGCAAATTACTGGCGGCCCTGCCCCACTCACTAAAAAAGATAATCAAAAATTTGCTAATTCTTTAGATCGTTTGTTGGCGGTTTAAATATGTTAATTATTTCCAACCACGTTAGCATCCCAGACTCTGAGATAGAAATGACTGCTATTCGGGCACAAGGTGCTGGCGGACAAAATGTAAATAAAGTTTCAAGTGCAATCCACTTACGCTTTGATATCAATAATTCTTCGTTACCTGATTATTATAAGACGAGATTGAGTGCATTAGATGATTATAGAATTTCTAATGCCGGAATTATCGTAATCAAAGCACAACGTTATCGCAGCCAAGACTTAAACAAAGAAGATGCCTTAGCTAGATTGCAGTCATTAATCAAAAGCGTCGCAGTAGTGCGTAAAAAGCGCCGCCCAACTAAACCTAGTAAATCTTCAAAAATGAAACGACTAGATAGCAAAACCAAACGTGGCGATGTCAAAAAAATGCGCAGTAAGGATTTCATGTAACTATCAGCACCTGATAGCTAGTTGCTTATCTGGTCGGTCTTTGTTGATACTATTAACAGCTAAATCAACACGGTTGAAATTTTCGAATGAATTTCAAACAGAGCATCTTAATTGCTCTAATAGCTTTTGCAAGTCAAGCACATGGCTATGAACACAAGGATGGTTCCACTTTTGCTTTTGCAGATCTACTGATCTGGAAATTAAGTGAAGGTGGCGCTGAAGACTGGGCGCAAGAAATCTCCCCAGCTGGTACTGTTCAAACTGCAAATATTGATAGTGTCCCCTTCAATTGGAAATATGGTTTTAGGGCTGGAATCGGCCGTAATTTAATCTACGATGCTTGGGATACTGTTTTTACTTATACATACTATCAAAGCAAAACATCCAGCCAAGCAGCGATGACTACCGGTGGTATTTCCTCACCATTTGCGGCTAACTTTTATGTTAACAATACCAATGGTGCAACTATTACGCTTGATCCAACCTACAGAAATGCCAGCGTGCAATGGAATTTTTATTTTAACAATTTTGATTTAGAACTTGGTCGGCGCTTTATCATTGACCAGTTTTTAACACTGCGCCCCTTTATTGGCCTTAAGTCTGCAATTATTAATCAGGACATCAATACCTTTTGGCAAAATCCTACCAATGCAAGTAATTTTACTAATGCAACCGAGAACCTCAAAAATAATTTTTGGGGTATTGGTCCTGCACTCGGTCTAAATAGCACTTGGAATGTCTATAGAGCCGAGCATCGAGCTTTTAATCTGATTGGTAATTTTTCTGGTGCGCTGCTGTGGGGGAATTGGAGATTTAAAGATGTTTACACCAATAATAGACCGAGCACGGTTTCAGTAAGTGTTAAATCAATCAATGGTGCATCGAGCATGGTGCGCGGATTACTCGGTGTGGAATGGACTGGCTGTTATGCTAAAACAAACTTTAGTGTACGCCTAGGCTATGAAGCACAAGTGTGGTTTGATCAGGTGCAGTATTATTCATACAGCATGGGACGCTTAAATAGTCTTATGTCATTGCAAGGTGGTGTGTTTGGCTTTGGGATTAATTTTTAATTAAAGATATTCGATGAAAAGAATTTGTACAGGCATTATATTTCTACTCTTAGGCATGCAGCCACTAAGTGCCTTTGCTGAAGGGTTTGCTATATTTGCGGATCTACTTGCCTGGCAGGCTTCAGAAGAAACTGCAGCTACTTGGTCGACTATTGTCCGCGAAAGCAGTCCAAATACTGTTGATATGAATGCAACAAACATAGGTTTTGATTGGGACCTTGGCTTTCGGGGTGGCGCAGCATATGAATCAGCCGACAATTTTTGGGATAGTGAGTTATTTTGGACATATTTTGCGTCCAAAACCAGCAGCAATTTTAACGTTGGTAGACAAATTGTTCTGCCTGAGTTTTTTAGCGGTTTCGTAAGCGGCAATATATTTTTTGGCGCCAATATTAATTGGCGTCTGACTATGAACACAGTTGATTTAAAAGTTGGGCATAAATTTAAACCGAGCAATTCGTTTTCGCTTCGACCGGCTATTGGTTTAAAAACCGGTACTATTTATCAAACCATAAGTACCGATTGGTATGCTGATATATACACATCCACTGAAACTGTAAAGAATAATTTCTTTGGCATCGGACCAAGCTTTTCACTCGATTCTAATTGGAATGTATATAAGAACTTTAGCATTTTTGCCAATATATCTACGGCGTTTCTATGGGGCCATTGGACACTAAATGACACCTATGCAAGACCATCCGCTGCACTGGGTCTCGTTACCCCAACACGCATAACAACCACTATGAACCAAACCCAACTTGGCACAATTATGTTTGATTATATATTGGGGCTTGAATGGACTCATAAAGGCAGATCGAATGTAACATTCCAATTAGGCTATGAAATGCAATTTTGGGCCAACCAATTGCGCTTCACTACATTCCAACAATTACCGGTGCATGGTGATTTGACATTACAAGGTGGAACATGTCGTATACGCGTAGACTTATAATATCATGCTGCCTACTATTTGCATCGAGCGCGCATGCTTTGGAGCCATTTGTGGATGGTTTATATTGGCGAGCCACCGAAACTATCGACTGGTCTTTAACCAACAATCTGGATGCTACTAACCAACAAATTTCCTACCAAACTATCGATTTTAATTTTGATCCAGGTTTTAGAGCTGGCGTTGCTTATAATAGCGACTGGTACAGCAAACTTTACTATACCTATTATTATACCAAAGCAATCAGCTCTGTAACTGGAAATGTAGTCACCGCATTCTTGGGTGGCAAGATTGTGCAAACCCCTAATAGCTCGATCTTTTTCTTCCGCACAGGACAAATTTCTTTCAAAATCAATTATAACGTTGTTGATTGGGATCTAGGTAAAACTTTTCATCCCACAGATAAAATAATGTTGCGCCCTATTCTGGGTCTGCGCGCCGCATGGATCGATCAGACGGTTAATACCAGTTTTCAGGGTCCGATCTCTATGACGGAAGACGTTAAAAATAATTTTAAGGGTTTTGGACCAAAAGCTGCACTTGAAACTAAATGGCAAGTTTATAAGTTTAACAACTATCAGTTTAACCTATTTGGTGACTTCACCGGTTCATTATTGTGGGGCAAATGGGATATAAGTGATGTGGTGCACGACACTGCTGGTTTAAATATTTATACTAACGTAGGCAATAGAAATTTAGGCGCACTTACCCTACAAGCGTTCATGGGTTTAAATTTTGATTATAAGAGATTCACAATAAAACTTGGCTATGAAATAGCTGATTGGTTTGATCAATACCAAGTTATCGATGATGGTACTGGCGCAAGGAATAGTGATCTTATTTTGCAAGGTCTAACATTACGCTTAGCATATTGCTTTTAACAAGCATGGCAAAGAATAAAAGATTAGCCTTTTCTCAAGTTATTATACTATCAATCATAGTTTTTATATCTGTTGTATTGGCTGCAATACCAATTATTCCAAGCGTGCGATGTTTGGCTTATAAAACTATGTCTAGTTATTATAAGGTTCCACCGCGCTGGTCGATCGTTAGATTATTTGATAATTATGCAGAAAAATTCGAACAGCATTTAACACAAACACTAGAATATCACACCCCGGCAGATTTAACTGAATTTATCCACACCAGAACTTCTCTGCCAAATACGATTAGCAAGGTTTTAGATCTAGGCTGTGGTACAGGACTATTAGGCCAAGAATTAAGCAAGCAGTTTACTATTCAACAATTAGTCGGCGTTGATTTATCTGCAAAAATGCTACAAAAAGCTAAAGATAAAAACATTTATACACAACTGCATAATACAGATTTATTAGAATATTTACAGAATAGCAGTAGTAATTATGATTTAATTACTGCAACTGATGTGTTTATCTATGTTGGTGATTTAACAGATGTTATGACCTTGGTGCATAAACGCTTAAACCCAGACGGATATTTTGCATTTTCAGTCGAGAGTCTGCCAATTGGCACTTTTAAATTAATGTCTAGCGGTCGTTTTCAACATTCATTTAATTATCTCCAGTCTTTGTCTGCACGGCTTGGATTTAAGCAGATACTGGTTAAAAGCGTTGGTTTACGTAAGGAATTCGGCGATATGATGGCAGGATATTTAGTCATAATGCAAAAATAAGGAGCGTATTAGCAACCTACACATACGCTAAAGAGTATCCAAGCGATTCATACAGCTCTCGC
>CAYPGU010000012.1:0-13090 GCA_964409995.1 uncultured Legionellaceae bacterium
ATGCGCTTATTCAAGCTAGTGGTTTTATCTACATCGATGGTAAAGGTGACAATAGCTTATATGCCAAAATATTTTCTATGGTTCGCACCATGGGCCGCGATGATGATTTGTTATTGATTAACTTCATGACTGGTGCACGTGACGTTATTGGTGCGCAAACCTCGCGCTTATCGAATACCATGAACCCATTTGCTAGCGGTTCCTCGAGCATGATTTCCAACCTAGTAACCAGCTTGATGGATTCATCTACGGCCGGTGATTCTAATGCAGACATGTGGAAAGGTCGTGCGATTAACTTTGTCGAAAGCTTAATGAAGATTTTAACCTATATGCGCGACAAAGGCGTGATCTTGTTGGATGCTAATACGATTCGTGATTATTTCATGTTAGACAAACTAGAAAAAATTGTCGTCGACAAAAAATTCCCGGTTGGCGAAATGGAATATGATATCGATGATGTACCGATGGTGGTGATGGATCCGATTCGTAACTATGTTTTAAACTTGCCTGGTTACAATCCAAAAAATCGCGGTCGTCAGTCTGGCGAAGTATTGGAACAACACGGCTTCATTACGATGCAGTTAACTCGTGTATTCGGCTCGTTGGCGGATACCTATGGGCATATTTTACGCACTAATTTGGCCGAAGTAGATCTTAAAGACGTTGTATTAAATCGACGCATTTTAATCGTACTTTTACCTGCACTAGAAAAATCGCCGGATGAATTATCCAACTTGGGCAAGATTATTATTGCTTCTTTAAAGGTGATGATGGCTTCTGGCTTGGGTGACACCGTCGAAGGTGACTATCGCGATGTAGTGTTGCGCAAACCAACTAATTCACCTTCACCCTACATGTGTATCATGGACGAGTACGGTTATTATGCGGTAAAAGGATTTGCGGTAGTGCCAGCGCAAGCGCGCTCTCTGGGATTCTCTGCTGTATTCGCTGGACAAGATTTACCAGCATTCCAGAAAGCATCTAAAGAAGAAGCGGCATCGATTGGTGCTAACTGTAATATTAAAATTTGTATGAAGTTGGAAGATCCGCAAGAAACTTGGGAATTTTTTAACAAAGTAGCTGGCGAAACATATGTAACCAATGTTAGCGGATTCCAGCAAAATTCAGGTAGTTTATCGGTAAACTATATGGATACGCGTAATGCATCAGTTGATCGTCGCCAAAGAATTGAATTATTAGATTTGCGCGATCAGCGAGAAGGCCAAGCACATATTTTCTTCAAGTCGACGATTATTCGTGCCGAAATGTTTTATGCTAATCCAAAACCAGTGAAACGAATGCGTTTGGCGCATTTCCTAAAAGTTGAAACCCCAGCCGATAATTTATTAACCGAATTAGATAATCGCTTAAAATTATTCAAACAAGTTCTGACGCAGGGCAGTGCCCAATTACCCGAAGTAACCACTAACGAAGATATTTTAATTTTAAGTGATGCTTTTAACAATGCCCCAGCAGATATGAATTTGGTCGAGCGTGGGGTTGCGGCTTTAATTGCCTTATTAGAATATGAAGTGGCACGCCAACAAGAATTAAGTGCACCATACGAAGACAAAGCTTTTTCAAATAATATGTCAGCCTTTACGCGCATCGAAGTAACCGATCTGATTCGGCAAATGATTGGTGCCGAAAATGAAGATTTGTTTGGTTTACCACTAATTCGTCATGGCAGCACGATGGAAGATTTAAAGCATATTGAGCGTCTAAGCGGCAAAGATGCCAATCAAGCGCAAACCATTGCCGAAAGTATTTTGAGTGATATTGAGAAAGTAACTGTTTATCCACCGAATATTTTGATGAATCGCAACAAACATAAATTTATGGAAAGTCTAAACAAAGCAATTGAAATGCTCGGCGGACAACAATATTACGATGCGCATATGCTTGGCACCGCAAAATTATCCGCAGTTCCAGAGGCGGGTGAAGATTTATCGCAACTAGTAAATACCGGTGAATTTAAATTACCCGATTTGCCGGATCTTTCTGAGTATGAAGCAGACCAAGGTTTTGATGATTTAGAATCGTTGTTATCGGATGAAGATGAAGAATTTAACGAAGATTATTTTAGCGATGAAGCCATTGAAGATGGCGAACCAGAAATTATCGAGACAGAGATTGAGCCTGATGAATCTGAACCAGAAGAGCCGCATAAAGAAGAAGATGAAGCAGAGGACAAGGAGTAGAGTGTAGATTCACGTAATGCACCATTCTGGCAAACTCTGATTCGTCATCCCGGCCAAACTCTGATTCGTTATCCCGGCCAAACTCTGATTCGTCATCCCGGCCAAACTCTGATTCGTTATCCCGGCCAAACTCTAATTCGTCATCCCGGCCCAGCCGCTCCTAGCGGCGCAGAGCCGGGACCCATAGCTCTGGCTTCCCTCAATTGAACTTTCCCAACCCCCCCATGTCTAAAATATTAGAAAAGCGCCGATTGTGGCGCCTAGAGGGGAAGTGTGATGGCAGGTACAGGTGGTGGTCTAGACGTTGGTCCCGTAACTGGAGGACCTGAAGATGGCACAAGCAGCGGTGGCGCAAGTGGCGGTGAAACATCTTTAACGCCAGCGCAAAGTCTTCATGCTGACATCTTACGAGAAATTACAGCACTTACTGAAACACCAAAACAACTAACCCATGCTATCATTAAAAAAATACGAGACTATGACGCTTTAGTGGCAAAAGCACTTTTAGACATAGCAAACAGTGGCTCACCAGTTTCAACTAGTGATCTTGATGCATATAGCGCGCAAGTGTTACAAATACAAGCTGCTGTTGGGAAAACTTCAGTCGGAGCAACCGGCGTCTGGCTAGATTTGGAAGAGACCAATACTTTTATTGCAAAAATTAAAAGTGGTACTTTATCCGACTTAAAAGGCAAATTAGCAGCCAAAGCCGCCGCTGCTCCAGCAACGGTAGCACCAGCAACTCTAACACCAGCTGCTGGAGCTTCAGTTACCGGCGGATCAACCGCAGCTTCACTGTCACAGGCAACAACACCACCAGGGCCAAGTGACGACGAAATCGAAGACGAAGGCGCTAGTAAAAAACCCAAAGAATTTACCATTAAACCTTTGAACCTTTTTACCGATGCGAATGGCAATCCAACAACGATCGGTCAAGTTTTAATGCAATTCTTCAACCTAATGCTCGTGAGTATGTTTGCGCATGCATTTGTAGTTAGACCATTATCAGTGCTGTTTGCTGGTGCTGCTGGTATTAGTGCGACCTTAGGCGGTATTGTTGCAAAGGGAATTGGCCTGGGTATTTATGTTGGTGCTTTAGGCTTTGATAAATTTCTACCTGGTTATATAAATCCTGAACATTATAAGAATAATTATTTTAATAAATTAGGCGATAGTGGCTTAGCCTACGGTAAAAAGACAGATCGAGCTTTAAATGCGGTGTGGCATTTAGGTGGCACCACTCTGTCTTTGACTGGTCTTGTACTCGCTTCTCCATCTTGGGTCTTGAACAAAACAGTATTTAGAGCGTCGCTCAAAGCTAAACGCCAGGAGATTGATGCCGATATTGAGGACGATCCTGAATATAAAAGATTAGCAGCCAGTATTGATGCTAAACATGCAAGTAATCCAGATAAAACTGCTAGAGATGCCGAATTGGCTACTGCAAGAAAAAGATTAGTAAACCAACGTTTGTATCCTAAGACCACTACTTTGCAACGCACGTTAAAAATTAGTGCAGTAGAATTATCTGGCGATGCTTTTAATAATGTGTTTACCAATTCAATTGCTTTGTTTATGCCAATGCACGCGCGTAACGCTTTATTCGCCGTAGGTGAGTTTGCTTTGGGTGCGGCGAGCTTACCATTTGCTATAGTCGGCAGCAGTGTGGTGGCGTTTGGGAAAAAGCTAGGCTTCAAGGATAGCGCAACCGCATTCCAAGAAAATATTGCAGAACCACTAAATGGATTTGTTGGTAACCGATTCTTAGCTGGATTAGGCAGAATAGGTGAGATTCTTGGCAACCCACTTGTCGGTCTTATGCCTTCTGCCCTTGGCGAAGGTGCGCGCAGAATGATGATTAATTGGTATGGAAATACTAATGATAACATCGCACATCAAGCATTATTACATCTTGAAGAAGGCTCAGCCTGGCATGATGCAATCTTAAGACGGGCACCAAATACATATTTCTTGATTTCAACAATGGAACATGCGCCAAACCGTATCTTAAATTTGGCAGCTACGCCGGTGTTTTATCCATTAGGTGGATTTACAGGGGTAGTTAATCTGGGAGCCAGAGCGCTGCGGTGGTTTGCTAAACTTTTCACAGCCGATACTCCTAACCTTAATATGGTGGTTAACGCATCTGGCATGTTAACTGGTTCATTAATTGCCGATACTACACGTCTGATTATAACAGGTAAAGCCGAAGATCGACAAAATCCATTTGCGCTTGTGCCTATAGGAGTCAGGAAAGCGGCTCAAGCTAAGGCAAGGGAGCTCTTTGATCAAACTAGTGGTTTTGTAAGTGGGAATTGGAATAAAAACCCAAGTAACCCACTTATGAGTATGGAAGCTGCCAGCCCAGCAATCACTCCTAGCTCAAGCTCAAGCAACTTATCGTCACAAGGAACTAGTACCATCCCCCCAAGTCCACCCCCACCTGGTGGGGTTAATGCTGGTCTATCAACTAGTGGTGACTCTTCTAGTGCTATTGGTGCCGGGTTAACCAGTGCTAATTCTACTGCTACATCTGGAACTAATCTAGATCAACCTGCTATCGTTGCCGATTTAAATGTAACACGCAAGGAACCATCAGTTTCACAGTCGACAGAAGAAAGAGCTGGTAATATTCGAAATTTCTTTGCTAGAAACATGTCAGTTCCGTTCCGTAATATCTCGCTGCCAACTAAAGCTGGTATGTACAGAAGAATGGAGTATGCCAGGAGTTTTTTAGTTCGAAATGTATCGCTTAGCTTTTATCGTGCCAAATCTCCTGCACCTGATATTGCAGAAGGAGGTTCATCACCAACTAATAACACTAACACTCCTTCGAGCGTATAACCAACCCTGAATTGACGCCAGAGAAGATTTCTGTTCCAATTAATTTTATCTATAAATAACATTTATCTATGTTGGATTACTTTAATTATTTGGAGCCAATATGACCCTTGCAACTCAAGCACAACCTGTCGAATTCATGCCGCGCCTAGCAGAACAACATAACAATGTTGCAGCAATGGCTAAACTACTACAAGAACACGGCAGTGCAGATTTGAATGCGTGGATGCAAGCAGCACTAATTGCAGATCCGAATGCGGAAGAATTGGTAGAACAAGTAACGCAATGTTTAAATGTAATTCAGCGCCAACTCGAGTCAATGCTGGCCACGCCAGCCCAAACTGATCAGGCCTTGGGCTTAATTTTAGAATTACTCACCATACTTGGTGATGTTTCGCCAAGCTTCAAAGATAAACTTGGTGAGTTATACAAAGCAAAAGTAGCTGATGTTAAATCTAATCGCAGCAAATTAATCAGAGCCCAACAGCTGATCGATCATGTATTGCAAACAAATGATCTAAAGCAACTGCATATTGATATTATTAATGCAACCCGCGCTGCATTGCGGGAAGTAAGTCCGGGCTTAAACCAATACATTTCTGATTTGAAACAATCTATTGCACAGCGTGATCCAGAGCAACCATTCAAAACCGCGCAGGCTGAATTTAAATCCACTACCAAATCCGCCATCGAAAGTGCTGATAGTGGTGCTATGTTTGAAAAGACACGCAAGATTGGTGCCATGTGGGCGACTATTACGCAACTAAAATATGTTGCGCAGTATGAAGCAATTAATTGTTTAGACGCTAATTTCACGCATAACGATCCGGCTGGTAATGCATTTATAGAACAACAGCAGCGTAAGCATAAAGGTGTGGCAAGCGATGTAATGAATCTAGGCGGGGCCCCGGTGGCTGCAGCTCCAGCACCGGGGATTAAGGCGTTTTAATTAGACTATGCTGTTGCTTATTTCTTACCCATAAAACTACTGTCAAATGAATTTTTCATCCCAGCATCAACTCTTTTGGTTGCCCCAGCGCCTGCAGCTGTACCGGCACTTTGAATTTGGCTGCCAGTGCCTTGCGCCACACCATGTACTTGGCCTTTAACTTCCTGCATTGCACCCATATCGGTTTGTTCATGGCCGCCACCCATCCAGCGTAGAATCTTATCCGGCACAGCATAGATTAATGAGAAACTTGTATTGGTTACGCTTAGGACAAAGAATACATAAACACCGATAAGCACAACTATAGAGAATGGCGTGGAAGCAACAGGGGATACAGTACTTAAAACATCAGCCATGCCAAAATCAATCAATTGTACAATAGCTTTATACACATTCCCAGCCAGAATGAAACCAAATACTAATAACAATGGTCGCAAGAAAATATTAGCTAGAATATTTAACGCCGGTTCAACTCGTCCCAATTCATCACCAGATGGAATTACTAAGCCTAGTGCGATGATAGGTGCAGCAATAATCGCTTCCACTACTACTAAGAACCAACCTAATGCTGCCACGGTAAAGATCATAAAAGGTATAAAAGGACAATATATGGCTAAAATTGCACCAAAAGTCCACATCATGCCAATAACAGGTAATACCAGAGCTAAAAGGAATAAAATCCCTTGCGCTAACGCTGAAATCCCAACACCAAACGCGCCCATTGGGATTCCTGAAAGAGCAGCACCTATACCAAATAAAACCATTGACACAATAATTATGGCAATTACGGCTGCCTCACAAATCAGCATTATATCGCGTCCAAACATTGCATGACTTAGTAATGGATCACCGCCACCACTTTCTGCCGTTAATTTCATTATACCTTCTAATGCTTGTGTGCCAGCTTCTTGGATAATACCTAGTACTTGTCCAGCTGCACCAGTATCAGTGCCAGGAGGGGATGGTAGATCAAGTTTTGGTGCAACTGTGCCAGTGTCATGCGACATGTAATACGAAGCAGCAGCTAAATATTTTGCCATGTTTTTAATGTCGGTAGTAGAGTTAATGCTTTTTGAGTTGAAGTAAGAAGGCATAGTTGGATTATTTGCAAAACCATTGCCTAATGCGATTTGATCCCGAATACAAATTTCATCACAATAGGGGATGCGATTGATATCATTGTCTTCTTTACTAATCAATTCCTGAGTTGCTGTCGGTAACAAATTACCAATTAAAGTACGATTAAAGATAAAATAGAATGAACCGGCAGAAATCCAGCCATTAGCTTTACCTTTAGCAATTGCGTCTTTAACTAGTTGCGAATTATCTGTGATGCTTGCAACAGTACCCGAAATAGTACCATCTGTGTTGATGTTAGTGCCGGATTGACCAAATCCACCCGCCACTGCACCTGTTGCAGTATTTACCGCACCACCTATGCCGCCTAAATTTGTCCCGCCCAAGAAGCCGCCACCCGCTGGACCACCAGCTCCAGCACCTTGGTTAGAAATAATGCCTGATATAATATCTGAATAAGCAGAAGCAGCTAAATCAGCATAGCCAGTATTATCCAGAGGTTTTGAACCAGTTAGATCAACTTTGGTTGTGCCATCAACGATACTTTCTGCAAGTGGACTTAATACACCAATCATCGCGTCCAGAGCTAGCTTTTTGCTATCATAAGCAGCTTGGGAGGCTTTTTGTAAATCTTGATCAGTAAGATCACCGCTATTTGTTTGCAGCTCTCTGGCGCCAACTGTTGCATTGATGTACATCTTGCCACAAATACCTTTGTGGATTGGGTCATTATCATCATCTACGCCAAAGTAAACCATACCGCTAGTTCTAGATGCGCGCGTATCACTTACAACAGCTCCAGCTGCATTAGTCGTTATTTGGCCAGTTAAGTTTGGTGTGGTTTTATCTTGATTATCATACATTTTTATTAATTGGCCTTTTTGTGCTAGCCAAGAATTAGCATTTTGATTTTCAGTGTTGTTGGCTGCTTGACGTAAAGCTTCCATACAAATCGTTGCATTTAAAATATCTTTAGCTAATAACAAACCGGTTGGTTTTAGTTCTCGATCATGACTTACTGTCCCTGCTGAAGCACTTACTCCTTTAGCTAGACCATCCAAAGCTATATTCCATAATGCATCTGCGGCTCCAATCCCTTGCAAAACGATCCACATCACGGTGACTTGGATCATCGAGTAGCCCGAAGCTGGCGCAGGTATCATCATCGCCATACCCGCAACGGAGCGCATTGGGATCCAAACTGCTGACCATTTTTTACCCATGGCGGTGCCTTCTTGCGCGGTATTAATGGTAGACATAATTGCTACATAAGATACGACTACGGCGCCTATAACAACGATGATGAAATTAAATTTTTCCATCATATCGCGCAGTACGGGATTTTGTGATCCGCCTAAATATATATCGCCGACATTGGATCCGAAAATCACCCCTAAGAGTTCGCGTGATTTATCTGTGGCAACTGGATCAAAGGGTCCAGCTAATAGTTCAGGTGAAAAGAATATTAACAGTAGATAAATCCATGTTTTCCATGTTTTCATAACAATCCCTTGTCGTTTTTTAATTGACTAGCGTTTATCCATAAACCATTCGCGAATTGAACAACCTAATTTTCTATGCTTTATCTGATAGATCCAAAAGTGATAGCGGAAAGCAAAAGTTAAGGCATAAATTGTGATAAAAAATCCCATAAAAAAGCCCAAGACATTTTTATGCACAAATACGATATATAGGCAATATGCAAAAATTAATGCTGCCACGAGCATGTAAATGATCATTAGCTTGGTGAATTCTGTGATACGGGCTTTCAAATCTGCCTCTGTAAGATTGAGGCGTTTCATTGCCTCCTCGAAAGTTTCACTAGTCTCGGCATGCTCGGCTTGAAATATCGAGCGGCCAATATCCAAAATATTTTCTGAGGTGGCTTTGACCGAATCATAGCCAAACCACTTGCTGACCCTGAAGTTAAAAATGTAACTACCAGTTTGTTTTGCCCGTGAGAAAAAACCCATAAAACCCTACCTTTCCAATCTTAGCTTAGCCCTCAGTGGCCTATACCATAATATAGTACAAATACTCATCTTCTACCCAGTGCCACCTAGCACTTCATCAGGTGGTCCGAGCTGCTTGGCACGTCCCTGCAGACGTCCCAGATTACGTTCAGCGAAGCCAGAGGTGATCGAATTAATAGTTTCGGCTCCCTTCGACATTGTTCCTTTGACATGATGCAATTCGTTCGATGGGTCGTTATGCTCTGGCGCGCCACCCATCCAACGCAGAATCTTATCTGGGATACCATAAATCAAAGAGAAGCATTTGTTGGATAGCGCGACTACAAAACCGGCATAGACCATAATTATCGCTACCCAGGCGAACAGGGAGCCAACAGTATTTAGATTATGGAAACTATCCAATAGGCCAAAATTAATTAATTTGATTACTGCTTGATATAGACGAATCGATAAAACAAAACCAAACAGCATCAGCACCGGACGTAGAATAATATTGAGTAAAATCATTGCACCTTGGGCCACTTTGCCGAGCTCTTCACCACCAGGCAGAATAAAACTTAATGCCATCACAGGAGCACCGACCATTGCTTCAATCACCAATAACAACCAGCCGACTACTCCAATAGTAAAAATCATGTAGGGAATTAATGGGATATATACTGCCAAGGTGGCGCCAATCACCCATATTATGCCATAAATAGTTGCAGCCAAAGATCCATAATTATTTAATGATTGAATCATCGACATTAAATCCGGATCATCTTTAACATTTGGTGCATGCAACAGCGCATGTGCTTTGGCTTGTTGGTTAATCCACGCTTGTTCAGAACCAATCATTAAATCTACACCCAAACGGCCTTGCGCAATCAGCGGATCAATGTCCTGCTCGTGCATAATTTGCGCAATTAATTCGCTCATGTTCTTTTGTAAATTATTAATTTCACTGAGTAATTCTTGGTTTGGATCATTCGCATCGATAACAGGTGGCGGATTACTAAGTTCACCAATGCTTAGAGTGTCTTGTGATGAAACTGTATCCATTTGCCAATAGTAATGCGCATCCCATAATCTTGTGGCTAGGAAGGTGCGTTCGGGGCCATTTTCTAAAAAATTACGTAATTTAAAATTTAAAACTTCTGCATCCATCGAGGTGTAGTGCATACAATGTTGTTCTTGATCACAAGTAGGGATTAATTCTGTATTTGGCGCTACAGTGATGCTTTTGAAAAAATCTAATTCATGGCTTTTATTTAAAATAAAATAAAATGATCCCGCCGACAGCCAGCCGGTTTCCATACCTTGATGTACTATCTCTTTTAAATCATTTATTTCTTGTGGTTTAACAATCCCGCTCATAACTTGCTTATAAGTTTCAATCGCGCGAAAATTGTAACCTGCGGGGCGTATAATTGGCATGTCATCAGTAATAGCGAGACGGTTAAAATTAGAGCGTGGTTTTATTGATTCGTCTACGATCATTTTAGCTAATGGTAAATAATTATTGTTGCTGAACATAAATTGCACAGCGAGTATTTTGTGTAGGTATATATCGTGTGCATAGCGTTCTAAATCCCCTTGGCTAATTTGCTGAGGGTTTTCAAATTCATCGCGCGTAACTTCGGCACTGACATGGAATTTACCGCATAAATCGCCGAAATCTTTGTGGCCCTGTATGCCTACATTTACCATGCCAGTGTAGACAACGCGATCAGCGCTTAAATAAGGAGCATGGTTAACCGTATATGCAGTTACATACTGTCCAAGTTTGGCCAGCTTGCTATCGTCAGGGGTTTTAAAGCCAGAGGGCATTTTGGCCCGATGCGCTGCCATTTCATTTAAAGCTACCATGCAAACCGTCGAGCGTAAGGCATCATCTGCAATTAACTTACCACTTGCGCGCAGACGATCTGCAACACTGTTCTCTCCCTCTGGCATACGTACTGCGGCACCAACAGTTAGACCGCGCCCCATGTTTTGCAAAACTGAATTCCACACGTGATCTGCAGCACCTACGCCTTGTAGAATTAGCCACATTACCCCAACTTGGATAGAAGAGAATCCGGAAGCAGGGGTGGGAATCAGGACCAGCATGCCTAATGCTGCACGGAGTGGGATCCAAATCGAACTCCACTTTTTGCCCATTGTTTGGCCTTCTTGGGCTGTATTAATTGTCGAAACTATACCGATATAGCTGACGATCATTATGCCAACAGACATAACTACTGTGTTGAGCAGCTCAAACATGCGCACCAAAGCAGGGTTTGCCGAACCGCCCAGATAAACTGAACCGACATGACTACCAAAAATATAACCCAGCAACTCAACTGATTTATCATTGGGCATGGGGGTAAATACAGCTGCGCTAGCTATTTCTGGTAATAGAATGAGGGCTGTTAATATTATTAAAATTCTCATAGGGCATCACTTTACTCCTAAACCCAGGTATGGTCAAAGAGAGGAATTGCTACTATTATATATATTGTCATCCCCGCCAAGTGCGAAGTACGTGAGCGGGGATCTATAAATAGGAGCACTCGTGCCAGATCTACATACCGATGCCATTCATGCCTTCTGGGACAGCTATGATCGCCGCACTCTGTATCGCGTCATAGTAGCCTTGGAAAGGGTAGAACATTGGGCAATGGATGAAGAGCCAGAACTAGAACCAGCTATGTTGGAACTTGGCCGGGTTATAGATTTTGCCTCTGATTTTGATGTTGCAGGCTACGAAGAACCTTTAATCAGAATTCTAGCTAGCACTAAGTCGAGTCGTGCCATGCGTATTTTGCAGGCTTTAGATTTAGCTAAACCTGGTTCTGCTTCGCAATTGTTAATGTACGCTGAGGATCATAGTAAGGGTGATGCAACTGCAGCTAATGCGCACATAAAATTATTTTTGCAACGTAATCTAGTATTCGAACGTTTGCAATTATTGTCGCGGGTATTTGCACCACAACGTATTTCATTAGTGTTAAAAGCGTTAGAAAATTATAACGCGTAGTTTTGTTTAAGGAGAAACAGATGCTAGAGTTACAAAAAATTTTTGGGGCAGTGATTTGGTTTGGATTATTCGGTTCGCCGACAGTTCACGCAGCTGCTTCGCCAGCACCTGCGCCACCATTTCAAAATGCCACCCAAGCTAATTCTGGGGTTGCAGCAGCTTTGGAAGGCGCCATAACCAAGTTTCTTAATATTAATGAATTACAAAGCCTGGGTTACTCAATGTACGCCGAAGGCGTAAGCAACCCGGTACAGACTCAAGTACAAAACCATATTACTAGCTACTGCTCAGCACAGATACCTACTGAAGCACAAGCATTTGGTTGTAAGGTTTCTGGGCAAAACGGCGAAGTTTTACCGCAAGAACTAGGGGATGTTAAAGCTTCGGTCTTATTAGATAGCACTACCTTAACTCCTGACGCTGCTACTACAGCTCAGGTGTACATCAAAACTTTATTAATGGCAAACGCATCTAGCAAATATAAAGATATGATTTCTAATACTGAGACCTTTGGTAAAAACGGTAATTTGCAAGCGCAATATGCTAAGTTTTTGGGTAACGTCGCATTATTAGGCTTATCTGTTTACTCGATGGAAAACATGTACAGCATGCGTTCTACCGGGGCAGCTTTAGGTGCTACCGGCGGCTCATCAGAATCAATGCTAAGTGTTATGGAAAAGGAAGCTTCGCAACGTTATATGGATCCAAATTATGTTAAAAACTTTATAATGGATCCTAATATTGACCAGACCGCATTATTGCGTGATATGGCCATGATGCAAAGTTTTAGCATCTGGATGCAATACCAAAGCTATCGTCAAAATGAACGTATTGAAGCGTTATTAGCTGCTATGGCTTCTAAAGCTGCTGCGTTTGGAATGCAATAAGCGGCATGGATCCCGGCTACTGCGCCTGCAGGGCAGGCTTGGCCGGGATGACAGTCTAGTGTTTCCTAATACAGGACGAGGATTAACATCCGTCATCCCTGATGATGATTAACATCCGTCATCCCTGATGATGATTAACATCCGTCATCCCTGATGATGAT
>CAYPGU010000012.1:13190-18992 GCA_964409995.1 uncultured Legionellaceae bacterium
TAACATCCGTCATCCCGGACGCGTCTTTAGACGCGAGCCGGGATCCACTAAAACCCGCGATTCCGTGGCCGTGGTGTTCCTGGAGTTCTCTTATGTGGATCTTCAGCGCGTTGCTTCTGGCGCCGTGTTTCTGCAGTATCACTTTCAACACCTTTGCCATCCACCAGACTAGATTTATAACCACTATATAATTCAGATTTTTTAGCCAACGCGGCTTGCATGATTGATTTATAACTCTTGCCATGCACCAACGCCCACTCATCAAATGACATGAAATTAGTCAAAGGTTGGTTAGCTTTAAACAATTTTTGCATGTGTAGAATCATCATTTCTACCATAGCGAGATCTAAACCCAACTTATTGGCAATAAATTGAATCGAGTTGGTACAGCCTAATAAATACCAGCACATCATCCAGGTATGAATAGGTGGCACATTTTTTTCAATTGTGCTGCCAGAGTCATCATTGAATATTTCATGACAATCTAGGCACTGATACTTATGGATATATTTATTTTTTTGTTGTGCAGGTTTTAATTGTTTTACATTGGTCGAATTACAGAATGGGCAATGAATTTTATCAGGCCAACGCTCTTGACGTAACGTTTCGGCACTTTCAGCATCACCCAAATAATGTTTGATTTGCTCATATGCTTGTTCTGGATTATCTTGTTTTGGCTCTCTAGTAATATCTTTGAGAGCTATAAGCTTAGAGAGTACTTGAACATCAACGCCTGCATACTTCTGACGATAGCGATTGATTTCATTTTTAGCTAGTTCTGCTTGTTCGGTGGGCTTTAAGGTTGGTTTGGGTTTTTCTGGTGTTTTAGCTTTGTCTTTTCCGCCGATGGAGTTAAGTTTGCGAAAATACTTTATAAAATCATCCATTTCTGCTTCCGGCTTTCTCTCAGCACAAAAGATCCCCGATAAACGCAGGGCGTTTTCGGGGATGACATCTATGTTGGTACGACCATCTACTGTCATCCCCGAAAATGCATAGCGCTTATCGGGGACTGTATCACTGCTTTCTGTCATCCCCGAAAACGCCCTGCGTTTATCGGGGATCCACCTAACTAGTTATTTCAGATTCCAGCACACCAGTTTCTGCCATCGCAGCAGACATTTCCGGTTGCCAGTTACGCGCAGCAAGCGCCAAATCTTCCAATAACTGGATATCTTCATCTTGCAGTGCGCTGAACAATTTAATTAACTGTTGCACAGGGGCTGCTAAGCCAGCATTTTCTAGAGTTCGATGATTGTGGTTCTCTAACTCCAATACACGGCGCAATTGTTCAATGTGGCTCTTAACAATTTTTAAATAAGCTGGAATATGCTTGGCAGCAGATTCTAATTCAGCTTCTAATGAATTCATTCCATCAGGGAATGCTTCCAAATCTTGTTGCAATGTTTTTAAATGTTCACTTAGTTCATGATCCGATAAATTTGCCATGATCTGCTCCTCCTTAAGCTACAGCCTCTACCATATCTTGCCGAATAGTTAAACCAGCCTTATCAAACTCGCTAAGTATATCTAGCGCAGACAAACCGCGGCTACGGTATTCGTGCAACACTGGTAACAAATCAAGAACAAATTTATTGATTAATTCAATATCTTTGATTTGATCTAAACGTGCGACTAGTTTCTTCACTTGTGGTTCGTCCCAAGTAGAACGTTTTAATGAAGATATACCTTTGGTGTTCAATTCCTCAGCAATTTGTGCTTCGCTATGACCTTCACCTCTGGATTGCTCAATTACTGCGCGCACATCGCGAGATACTTCATTCAAACGAACTCGATCTAGAACTTTTTGTAGTTGGCTAAGAACCCATTTGCCGCCTTCCGGAGCAGTGAAGCCTTCTTCATTTAGAGTCTTTACCATCTGACGTTGTGAATAACCCTTGCGTTTGTAGTCAGCAATAATAGGTTGCAATAAATCAGCAAATACAATCGCGACGTCGATCTTCGGCTTGTTTACTTTGCTAATTACTTCGGCAGCGTTTGGGTTGCCAGATTTGGCAGAAGTAAGTTTCAAACCTTCACGGATTAACTTGCCATGTAGTTTGCGTTGTACTTGCGCATGTTTATGTAGGGCTTCCAAAATAGTTTGATTTACAAATGGTTGATCGCAACAATAAAATTGCACACCAGAATCAAGTAATATTTGTGAAAAAGCTTCGTTATTAGTTAAAGTGCCAAGTTCCGCGATAACTAGCGTGGCGCCGCGGTTTTTGCAAACTTCAATTGCTTTCTCTAATTGGGGCCATTTATTTGTTTTGCGATTTTCAGGAATTTCAATATGAGTCTCTAATACATCTGCCTGTTCTTGGCTGTCAATAAATTCATTAACTACTTGGCGTTGTGTTTCAGCAATCCGATCATTGTCAGAAACGGGAAATAATGAACGCACATTGCTACCAACTCTTTCCATGCGGTGTCCAACTTTGTGTGGTTGTTGTGCGATGAAATAAGTTACATAATTTTTTACCACGGCTAGCCCCACTCAATTAGTTAAATATTTACAGTCTTTGCCAGTTAATTTTATGTTTTGCTTGCTGCCTAGCATAAAATTAAAAGTCTATGACTACACTTAGCTTCCTACTATGAGAGAAATAAATATTCAATTCTCACTAGACCTAGTATAGCCTCCCTTTGCCGAATAGCCAATTTTTATGCTAATTAATTCCATTCATTAACTTTTAATTTTTCAAATTGGCTTAAGCAATGTTTATATTTTAGGTCAAGCTTTGTTCTTCTTCACGTTTTGTGAGCACTTCGTGGCCATTTTCTGTAATTAAAATTGTATGTTCCCATTGGGCAGAAAGCTGACCGTCCTTTGTGACAATTTTCCAGTCATATTCCTTACCAGCAATTTTTTCAATTACCGTTTTAATGTGACGCGTGCCGGCATTGATCATTGGTTCAATAGTAAAAATCATGCCGGGTACTAATTCAATATTGTTTTCGGGACTAACATAATGCAACACTTGCGGATCTTCATGAAACTCGTTGCCTATGCCATGACCACAATACTCATGTACCACACTAAATTTTGCCGCAGTAGCATGTTTTTCAATTACCTTTGCAATGTCGTTTAAGGTATTTCCTGGTTTAGCTTGCTCGATACCTAAGTACAAGCATTCCTGAGTTACGCGCATTAGACGTTGTCCCAATTTGTCTTGCGGGCTTTTGGAATCCTTACCAACAAAAAACATTTTGCTGGTATCACCATGGTAACCATCTTTAATAACTGTCACGTCCAAGTTCACAATATTGCCGGAACGGAGCTTTTCGCTCGCTCGAGGAATTCCGTGGCATACTACTTGGTTAACTGAGGTACAAATGGATTTGGGGAAGGGGTTGAGTCGTCCCTTAGATGCATAATTAAGGGGAGCAGGAATTGCTTTTTGTTCGTTAACTATATAATTATGGCAGATAGTATTCAGTTCATCGGTCGTCACGCCAGGTTGGACAAATGGCTCAATCATCTCCAGCACCTGCGCCGCCAAACGTCCAGCGACCCTCATTTTGGCTATTTCATCGGCGGTTTTTATCTTGATCGACATACTTTAGGCCCAACAGTTTGATTACATTAGCTATCTATGTTATAAACCCAGGCTAGATTAAGCAATAGTTTTACTTAATCAGGCCGAGGATTTATGTTTCTTGCCTATGTTCTAACGTAAGCCAGAACTCATAAAAATCTCGGTAAATACACACACATGTAGCAATTTAAATTACGGGTGTCTGTAGCTTAGAATTTTATATATTGCTGGCTCTTGGTTTAGCTGCAAGCGACTTTATCCGCCATGGATGGCGGATAAGAGCCTACATGGACGTACTTGCGGCGTTCGCGAGCAGCTAAATTAAGAGGCCGCATATAAAATTCTAGGCTGCTGATTGTAGTTTAAAGACATGTGGAGGATTAACCCGTATCGGAGTAATTTTTTATGAGTTCTAATGAAGTCTCTATGCGTGCTCTTTTTGAAGCAGGCGTCCATTTCGGCCACTTAGCGCGTTTCCGCGAACCGCAAATGTCTGAGTACATTTATACTACCAAAAACAAAATCAGTATTATCGATTTAGAAAAAACCTTACCCTTGTTTACACGTGCAATGGAATTCGTGAATGAAGTTGCAAGTCGTGGTGGAAAGATTTTATTTGTTGGCACCAAGCGTTCAGCAAGCAAGATCGTTGCTGAAAACGCAGAGCGTTGTGGTATGCCATATGTGAATTATCGTTGGTTGGGCGGAATGCTTACCAATTATAAAACAATTCGTCAATCAATTCGTCGCTTGAATACATTAAGAAAAATGCAAGAAGACGGAACAATCCAATTTTTAACCAAGAAAGAAGGTTTAATGATTCGTCGCGAACTAGTTAAATTAGAAAATAGTTTGGGCGGGATCAAGACCATGGGCGGTTTGCCAGATGCATTATTTGTAATTGACGTTGGGCAAGAAAAGATTGCAATTCAAGAAGCAAATCGTTTGCGTATTCCAGTTATTGGTATTGTTGATACTAATAGCAAACCAACCGGCGTAGATTACATTATTCCTGGTAATGATGATGCGATGCGTTCGATTACTCTTTATGCTAGCACTGTTGCAGATATAGTGTCGCGTGCACGTGAAAATAACAAATCAATAGCAAATGCTAAATTCAAAGATGACTACGTAGAAGTAGACGTTGAAGAAGTACCAGCTATCTCTGATGAATTATTAGCTGATAGTAACGAAGAATGATCGAGGTAGGGAATATGGTAAATATAACAGCAGAAATGGTTCGCGATTTACGTGAACGTACCGGTGTTGGCATGATGGAATGCAAAAAAGCATTGCAGGCTGCTAACGGTGAAATGGATCAAGCAATTGAAGCCTTGCGTAAAGCAGGTCAAGCTACTGCGGTCAAGAAAGGCAGTAGAATTGCAGCAGAAGGTGTGGTTAGTGTGTCTGTTGCTGCAGATAAACAAAGTGCTGTGATTATTGAAGTGAACTGTGAGACAGATTTTGTGGCGCGTGAAGATCGCATTAAGAAGTTTGCGCAAGAAGTTGCTGCATGTGCATTGCAAAGTAAAGCTCTTAATACAGGATCATTGGCGCAAACCAAACTTCCTTCTGGCAAAACAGTAGAAGAAATGCGTTTGGAATTAGTGGCTCAATTAGGTGAGAATATAGCATTACGCAGAATCGCACAGGTTCAAGCCCCAGCTGGTGGCGTTGTTGCAGCTTATTTGCATGGTGGTGAGAGTGCAGCACAAATCGGCTGTCTGGTAGCCTTGAATGTTGCTAACGAAGCTCTAGCTAGAGACGTTGCTATGCATGTAGCAGCTATGAAGCCAGAATACTTAACTGAAAAGGATGTGCCTGCTGAACGCGCGGCGAAAGAGAAAGAAATTCTTTTAGCGCAAGCAATGGAAACTAATTCCGGCAAACCAGCAGAAATTTTAGAAAAAATTATTGCTGGCAAAATGGGTAAATTCATCAAGGAAATTACTTTGTTGGGTCAGCCATTTGTTAAGAACCCGGATCAAACCGTATCTGCTTTGTTAGATTCAGCTAAAGCACAAGTGACTACTTATGTTCGTTATGAAGTTGGCGAAGGTATTGAAAAGAAAGCCACCGACTTTGTAAATGAAGTAATGGCACAAGTAAAAGGCTAACGCTCAGCGTAGTTTAGGGATAGAAGTTATAGTCTGAGCATTTTATTTAATTAAAGTGCTCAGCTGTGATCAGCAGTAGTAAGGAGATCAGTATGCCAAAAGCTCCAAAATATAAACGAATTTTATTAAAATTCAGTGGCGAA
>CAYPGU010000013.1:0-18855 GCA_964409995.1 uncultured Legionellaceae bacterium
TAGTTAATGTTTATCATATTAATACCCTAAATTGATCCCGGCTACTGCGCACTTACTACCTAAGTGCTTGGCCGGGATGACAGATGACGTTAATCGAGTTTTTTAAATACTAATGAACCATTAGTACCACCAAAACCAAACGAATTAGAAATCGCCACGTTAATCTTTGCCTCTTTGGCAACATGTGCAACGTAATCTAGATCTGCACCCTCGTCTGGATTGTCGAGATTAATAGTTGGTGGTGCAATTTGATCACGAATTGCTAACACCGTAAAAATTGCTTCTACTGCACCAGCCGCACCTAACAAATGCCCGGTCATAGATTTGGTTGAACTAACCAGGACTTTATATGCATTGTCCAAACCTAGAACTTGTTTCATGGCATTACTTTCTTCAATATCACCCGCTTGAGTTGATGTGCCGTGTGCATTGATATAATTAACTGTTGATGGATCTAAATGTGCATCATCTAAAGCATTCTGCATCGCCATTTGTGCGCCGACACCAGATGGACGAGTAATATGAAACGCATCAGAGCTCATACCAAAACCGACTATTTCAGCATAAATTTTCGCACCACGCTTTTTGGCGTGTTCGTATTCTTCTAGCACTAATGCACCAGCACCATCGCCGAGTACAAAACCATCGCGATCTTTGTCCCAAGGACGGCTAGCTTTTTCCGGCGCATCATTGCGTTTGGATAAAGCGCGTGCAGCACAAAATCCAGCTATACCCAAAGGGGTGCTAGCTTTTTCTGCGCCACCGGCAATCACTACATCTGCATCACCATACAAAATACTGCGTAAGGCCATGCCGATTGCATGTGTCCCAGTAGTACATGCGGTAGCAGTTGCTAAAGTTAATCCTTTCAAACCAAACATAATCGATAAATGACCAGAAATCATATTAATAATCGCAGCTGGAATAAAAAACGGACTAATTTTACGCGGACCTGATTCTTTTAATATCATGGTTTGTTTTTCGATCGTATCAATACCACCGATACCAGAACCCATGATCACACCAATGCGATCGGGGTTAAGATTTGCTAACTGTTGATCTATACCTGAATCCTTAATTGCCTCAACACCAGCCCCAATGCCATACAATACGAAAGTATCACACCGGCGTGCTTCTTTTTCCGGCATAAATACTTCTGCATTAAAATCTGGCACTAGGCCGGCGAATTTGGTCGGGAAATCAGTAGTATCAAAGTCGGTAATTAAACGCACACCGCTTTTTCCAGCCAATACATTGCGCCACACAGTATCAACGCCGATACCAAGTGGACTTACAATGCCCATGCCGGTTATAACGACCCTACGCTTAGTCACAAATCACCCCCCCAAATATTAGCTTTCTTCTACACTGCCTACACGAGTATTGATGTAATTAATTGCATCTTGCACTGTTAAGATTTTTTGTGCATCTTCATCAGGAATTTCAGTTTCGAATTGTTCTTCGAGAGCCATTACCAATTCAACTGTATCTAAAGAATCAGCACCCAAATCACCAACGAATGATGCTTCTGGAACTACTTTGTCTTCGCTAACACTTAACTGTTCAGCGATAATTTTCTTTACGCGATCTTGAATACTCATCTTAAAGTCCTCACTAAGTTTACAAAAATTAACTCATTAACATGCCGCCATTTACGTGGATAGTTTCTCCAGTAATATAGCTAGCGCCTTCCGATACCAAAAACTGTACGGTCAAAGCGATATCACGTGCTTGACCCATTCTTCCCATAGGAATTTGTTGCAACAATTTCGCTTGTTGTTCTTCATTCAATTTAGATGTCATATCTGTTTCGATAAAACCAGGAGCAACGACATTTACAGTAATACCACGTGATGCCAGTTCACGTGCAATAGATTTGGACAAACCTATCATGCCTGATTTTGCCGCAGCGTAATTTGCTTGACCTGGATTACCTGTTGCGGCCACGATGGAACTTATATTCACAATACGGCCCCATTTCGCTTTAATCATCGGACGAATACATGCGCGCATTAATTTAAACACTCCAGTTAAATTAGCCGCCATCACGCGATCCCATTCATCATCTTTCATGAGCATAAATAAATTGTCTGCAGTAATACCTGCATTATTTATCAAAACTGATGGCATACCAACGCTACTTGCCATTTGCTCAAGCGCATTATTAATGCTGTCTTGACTCGTTACATCCAGAACTAAACCCATAGCAAAATCATTAATGCTAGCCGCGCCTTGTTCAGATGTTGCCGTGCCAACAACTATTGCACCTTGCGTAGCTAATTGCTGTGCAATTTCGCGCCCGATGCCACGACTTGCGCCAGTAACTAAGACAACTTTTTTTTCTAACATAGTCCAGCTCCTAGGCTTTCGCTTATAGCTTTTAACTCTAAAGCAGGTGCTATGCGTTTATTTAAACCAGTTAAAACTTTACCTGGACCGCACTCCACAACCTCAGTTACATCTTGTTGCACAAAATATTCGATCGTTTCAACCCAGCGAACTGGACTAAATAATTGCTTCTGCAATACTTCACAAATTGTTGCTGCATCGCTATGAATCGCAACATCATAATTATGCACTACTGGTAATTGTGGCTGTTGCCAGTTTACCGCTTGCAGATCTTGCATAAACTTTTGCGCTGCCGGCTGCATCAACTCGCAATGCGAAGGTACGCTTACTGGTAACAAAATTGATTTTTTGGCACCAGCAATTTGCGCTTGCGCAATCGCTGCATCTACTGCTTCTTTAGTGCCAGCAATCACGATTTGCCCCGGGGCGTTAATATTTGCCGCTTGAACAATACCAGTATTCTTTACGGTTGCGCATACCTCAGTCACCTGCTGCAAATCTAAACCTAAAATTGCCGCCATTGCACCAGTACCAGGTGCGACTGCTTGCTGCATCAATGCGCCGCGTTTCGCCACCAAGCGCAAGCCTTCAGCAAAGCTTAGTGCCTGGGCACAAACCAAAGCAGTATACTCGCCTAGGCTATGGCCAGCCAACAAGCTAGGTTGAGTTTCACACTCTTGCTGCCAAATACGCCATGCGATTACCCCGGCAGTTAAAAGCGCCGGCTGCGTATACTCAGTCTGATTTAATCTTTGCGCATCTGTCGCAATCAACTCTGCCATATCATAGCCTAAAACTGCGCTTGCTTCCGCACAGGTGCTAGCCACAATCTCTGGGTTGTCAGCAATAAAACTTCCCAACATACCCACACTCTGTGAGCCCTGCCCTGGAAATACAAATGCAATCTTCTGTGTCATATAAAACCTCAATATCTTACTAAGGCAGAGCCCCAAGTTAAACCGCCGCCAAATGCTTCAAAGAGCAAATTTTGACCGCGCTTGATGCGCCCATCGCGGATCGCCAAATCTAAAGCTAAAGGAATAGACGCCGCCGAAGTGTTGGCATGCTTATCAACCGTTACAATTACTTTCTCTAAAGGAATCCCTAAAGATTTTACTGTTGACTGGATAATCCGAATATTTGCTTGATGCGGAACTACCCAATCTATATCAGCAGCTTGTAATTTATTAGCTTCTAATTCTTGTTTAGCAACTTCGCTCAACCATTTGACAGCCAATTTAAATACTGTATTACCTTGCATCTGAATATGTGCAGAATTTTGCAAATATAATACTTCTTTATAATTACCGTCCGCATTCAAATGCGTCGACAATACTCCTGGCGTATCTGATGCTTCTAAAATTACTGCACCAGCACCATCACCAAATAATATACAGCTGTTGCGATCCTTCCAGTCTAGCACTTTAGACATAGCTTCAGTGCCAACTACTAAGATACGCTTTACTTGTTGCCCAGCGATAAACTGCATCGCCACACTCAATGCATAAATAAAGCCACTACAAGCAGCTTGCAGATCAAAAGCTGGACAATTATTTTGTATACCTAATTGCGCTTGAATTAAACAGGCTGTAGATGGAAATACTTGTTCTGCGGTACAAGTAGCAACGATGATCATGTCAAGATCTTCGGCTTTCAATCCTGCTGTTTCCAAAGCAATTTGTGCCGACTTAGCACCCATCGTAGCTACATTATCTTGCTCGCTAGCAATATAACGCTGCTTAATGCCAGTACGCTGAGTGATCCATTCGTCACTTGTATCAACCATCTGCGCCAATTCATCATTAGTTAAAATTTTAGATGGCAAATAGCTGCCAGTAGCAACAATCTTAGCAAACTTCATTTAGGTATCCCCAACTACAAGTTTGGCTGAAACTATGGCACGAATTTTTTCTGGCACATTAGTTTGTACTTCTTTAACCGCTTTGATGATCGCTGTGGTAAATGCTTCAACATTTGCCCCACCGTGGCTTTTTAACACCACAGAACGCAAGCCTAACAAACTGCCACCATTATATTTATTCGGATCAAATTGACTAAACATTCGCACTAAAACTGGTTTACAAATTGCTCCAGCTAGACGTGACCACCAGTTGCGGTTAAATTCCTCGCGCGCGCGCTTTAGAATCATCTTGGCCAAACCTTCGCTGGTTTTTAAGGCGACATTGCCGACAAAACCATCACATACCACTACATCAACATTGCCCTTGTAAATATCATCGCCTTCTACAAAGCCAATATAGTTAATGCTGCTTTCTTGTTTAAGTAACTGTGCCGCAGCTCTTATCGCTTCAGTACCTTTAATTTCTTCTTTACCAACATTTAACAAACCAACGCGGGGTCTGGCTTCGCTCGATGTGGCAGAAATTAACACCGAGCCCATCACTGCAAATTGAAATAAATGTTCCGCCTGACATTCCACATTGGCGCCTAAATCTAACATGTAGACTACGCCCTGCTCGGATGGAATAGGAAATAAGATTGCCGGACGATCTACACCCGGCAACATTTTAAGCACGAAGCGTGCGGTAGCTACTAAAGCACCAGTATTACCAGCACTCACGCAAGCCTGCGCGGTACCGTCCTGTACTAAATTTAGTGCAACGCGCATTGAAGAATCTTTCTTACCACGTAATGCTAAAGCTGGTAATTCATCCATTTCAACTACTTGGGAGGCATGCTTTACTGTAATGCGGTCTTTGTCCCATGTCGGATTTAACGCAGACAATGTTCGCAACAACTGCGCCTCATCACCAACTAGTATTAGATGTAGATCTTTAGATTCTTCTAAAGCTCTTAATGCAGCAGGGATCGTGACCCTAGGCCCCTGATCCCCACCCATTGCGTCAATTGCAATGCATATTTTACCCAAGCTGATTTTATCCTGGATTATTCTACAGATTCGACTTCTTCATTTTTGACGATGACTTGTCTACCACGATAGTATCCATCTGCAGTCATGTGATGGCGACGATGTGTTTCACCGGATTCTTTATCAATAGACAAAGTTGGACCAGTTAGTGCATCGTGTGAACGACGCATATCACGCTTCGAACGTGACTTTCGGTTTTGCTGTACTGCCATGTTATTCCTCTATTTATGTTTGCCTTTGTTATTTAATTTCAACGCCTGCAAGACCTGAAATGGATTTTTAGGTTCCACTTGCGTTTCCGTTTCAACTTCTTGTTGAATGCAGGCTGAATCAGTCACCGCATGCATCGCAACGATTGGCATTGCCAATATTATTTCATCTTCAATTAGCTCTGGTAAGCTCACCTTACCATCTACCAGTACAACTGGTTCGTAATCGTCTGGCAGCTCTTTTGCACCCAAATCATCTTTGACCGGACTGACCATAAAGGTACAGCCAACTTGATGATTAAAAGTACGCAGACAACGCTGACACCGTACATTCATCAAACCGTGCAACTCACCACTAATAACACATAAGCCGTGGCCATCGATCGCAAAGTCTATTTTATATGCCAGACTACCCTGATCAGAGGCTAACAGTTTGCCTACTCTGGGCATGGAACTAAGCGCCAGCTCACCCTCTAGGGCTTGCTCGACCTTAGCCATCTTGTATGGCTCAACTAATCCAGGCATGCAATTACTCATAAGCCGCAATCATAGCGTTGACTGGCTCGCATGTCAAAAGATAAATGCCTACGCCTATAGCCTGGTGGAGCCTAAGTTACATAAGGCACATATAGCCGTTTCGCGAACGCGCACAAGTACATCCCTGTAGCGCTCCACTACCGCCATCCATGGCGGTAGAAGTCGCTCAACAGCTATAGATGCCTTATGTTCACATTGAAGTTCTACGGGTGACGCGGAGGCGGGGGTCCCCCATTTTTGCGCAGCAACAAATGGGGGCGTCGGGCCGCAGCGGCAGGACCCGTAGAACTTAGATCAAGTTGAACTTTGACATAGCTTGGTGCAATGAGCTACCCATTTTGTCTGTTAACTTAGTTAAGAAAGATTTGTGGATTTCGAACTCTACCAGCTCTGGGGCACCGATAATTTCTTTGGCAACCGTGTACTGATCGCCAAAGCCGTCGATAATGCCTAGTGGTTTGGCTTCGATGCCGACCCAAACCCGACCCGAAAACATATCGGGAGATTCTTTAAGTCGTGCACCGCGGTTTTGTTTTACAACGTCAATAAATACCTTGTGCAGGATGTCCAATTCCTTCTGCAACATGGCTACTTGATCCGGTTTAGTTGGGGAAAATGGATCTAACATATCTTTGTTATAACCGGCGATGTATAAACGTCGTTCGACGCCAAGTTTATTCATAGTGTCGACAAAGCCAAAAGAACTCATCGCCACACCGATTGAGCCAACCAAGCTTGCCTGATCGGCATAAATTTCATCCGCAAAAGTAGCAATCCAATACGCTGCTGAAGCTCCAACATCCTCAATCACCGCATAAACTTTCTTATCCGGAAATTCGACTTTGAGACGTTTGATTTCATTACTAATTTGCGAGGCCTGCACTGGACTACCACCAGGGCTGTCGATACGGAGCATAACTGCTTTGGCTGCAGAAGTTTTGAAGGCTTTACGTAATAAAGGAATTAAATTATCCCCACTTGCGTCTCTACCGGCTGAAATTTCGCCAACAATAGGAATAACGGCGGTGTATGTTTTGGGAGTGACTACGCTATCTGTATCTGGGACCAAGATCATAATTGTGATGGTCAGAATATAGGCTATAACAATGCTTTTGAAGAAAATACCCCAACGACGTTTGGCACGTTGTTCTTTTACGCTCATTTCGAGCATTTTGTTGATGGTATCGCGTTCCCAAGATTGGTTTTCTTCCATGATTCAGTCCTTCTTATATGCTAACTTAATTGTAGCATACCTTGTTGCCAATTTTGATCATATTCAGCCTGCACTGCTATTAGCTGGTCAGTTATTGGGCAAGTAAATACCAATTGCCGCGCATGTAAGAACATACGTTTGAGACCAGCCTTACGCATGGTTTGATTAAAAGCCTTGTTACCATATTTATCGTCCCCTACTATTGGTAAACCACGGTGCGCAGCATGGACGCGGATTTGGTGGGTACGACCAGTAATCGGCGAGGCTTGCAATAAACTCACGCCATTATACCTTTCGAGTAGTACAAATTCAGTTAAAGATGCTTGGCCTTCTTCATTATTAACTTGCACCATGCGTTCGCCAGATGCTAGATTAAATTTTTTTAACGGTTCGTTTACTTTAAAATCACCAGCCACATAACCCTTTACTAAACAATGATATTTTTTTTGAATTTTACCATCGCGTAACAATAGATGCATCGCTCGCAACATAGCTGGCTTCTTAGCCAACATGATACAGCCGGATGTGTCGCGATCTAAACGATGTACTAATTCTAAACCTGGCTCTTGTGGTCGTAGCACGCGCAACAATTCTATTAAACCAAATTTTAAACCACTACCGCCATGCACAGCCAGGCCAGCCGGTTTATTTAAAATTAATAAATTGGAGTCTTCATACAGTGTCGTCCCTTGTAAATCAAAATTTTCCGCCGCTTTGGTCGGCACAAAATTTTGCTCATTATCAGCTTGAAAACTTAAGGGCGGAATGCGCACGATATCTTCTATTTGCAGTTTGTAAGTAGGTTTGATGCGCCCCTTATTAACTCGCACTTCGCCGCTGCGCAAAATATTGTAAATTTTGGATTTAGGGATACCTTTTAATTTATTGAACAAAAAATTATCAATACGTTGACCTGCACCTGAATCTTCAGTCACGCTAAGATACTCTACTTTGGAAAATTGTTCGGTTTCGGCTACCACTGTACTATACTCCAGCGAATTTTGGGCAGTATATCATAATTTATCTAGTTACCCAAGCCGGGGCCGAACCAAACGGAAAACTTGTTGTCATATAGACATAAATATATCTTAATATTATTTCGGGGAGAAATATTATGCCAGGTGAAAAAGATGAACTACAAAAAGTTCTTAATGATGTTGAAACAAAGATTAAGGAAATTGCTAAGGCAAGCAATCCAATGGCTGCCGCTAAAGCTGCTGCTGACGATTTATTAAAAGATATGGATAGCGCAAGAAACAAATGGTTTGAGATTTTACCTGCGAAGCAAGGCACTAATATTATCGGCCAAAAAATCCGCGACCTTAGCAATCCTGATGATGCAGCCCTTAACGAACGTTATGATAAACTAGCTGCTGTGCTTGGCACCGCAAAGATGGGAATAAAATCGTTGTTTGAAGAAGCAATTGAAGAATTCAAACCGAGCAGCAAACGACTAGGTATGTAGTTTAATTAAGGACCAAGCGGACTTGTTGGCCGCGGCCGTGGCCAACGGTCAGGTTTTTTAGACCGGATATCATCTAATATCACTTTAAGTTTGGGGATTAGGTCCGGATATTTTTGAATGTACTTATCAAAATTTATGAAAAAATCTGACTTAAATATCTCTGGAGTCAAAGGGAACAGGTCTTGCAGTTCCATTCTAGAATAAATATAAGCTAGACATACTTCGGTTTGGTCAAGACTACTATGTACATAATATGTACCAAGGCGTGCGCCAAGATCAAGATTAAATCGCCAGGGTGAACTTTTGCTATTTCTAAATTTAAATACAGCTGGAAATGGTGATGGCAATTCTTGCGTTTGGGTGTCCTCTAAAACCCCGTGCTTTGACTTATGTCTTTTTGGCTTAGTTGCTTCGGTTCTTCTTACATTATCTAAATTAGCAGCATCTCGCGGCGCAAGAAACCGTAATAATTTATTGTTAAATACATCTTCGAATAAGCCAGGTCTAGAAATCTTATCATCTTGATAGTCATGTTGTAAGGCATCAAAAACTCCAGCGGATTTTTCTTTCACTTTATTTTTGTCAAATGCTGCTGGTCTAACAAGCTCATTTTTTGCAAAATTGAAAAAAAACCCTAAGTTTTCAAATTGATGCGCGCCAGTGCGTTGAGAACAGTCACAATATACTTTAACAACTGTAGCTGGCATAGCAGCCAGAATTTTTGACAATATGATATAGTCCAAATAGTTTTCAACTAAATTTACTGTTGTAATGTGGCTTGGGATCAGCGACATCATTTGAACTAATGACGATCTACTGAGATAAAAATTATTATTACTCAAATCTAGCGCTGTAACGTTTTTTGGAATAGCTGCCATGAATCGAGCTGATTCTAATTCTACAAATCCTCTTGTCCTGAAGCACCCTGACAAAGACAAAGTTTTAACACCTATAGGAATGGCTGCCAGCGTATCCACTAAATCATCTATATGTGCAATGAATAAATTATCTTTTAAAGAAAGAGTTTCAACTGTGATTGGAATAGCATTCATTATAGCCATACACTCCTCAATCGGCCGTCTGAAGAAATCATTTTTACTCAAATCAAGCGCTTTAATTCTTGCTGGAAGCGCAAGCAACATTTGCCGTATGTCTGCAGTTGGTGTATACAAAAAAGCACTAATCAAACCTAAGGTTGTAACGCCCTTTGGAAGCGACTTAATCATGCGCTGCATTTCCATGCCATCGCCATTTTCAACTCCTAGAAAACTATCGTCACCCAATATTAACGTATCGACTTCAGATGAAATCACATCAAAAATTGGCTTGTAATTGGCCACAAAAAATCCATCGAAATTATTGAATAAGTTGAGATATCTAATACCCTTGGGAATTGCTGCTACGACTTGCACACATTCTAGAATTTGCTTGTTACGCAACATGTTATCTTCTAAATGCAATTGTTTAACAGTTTTTGGAATAGCACGCATTAGTCTGGTCAATTCTTCTACCGATCTCAGGTATAATCTACAGCTCGATATATCTAAACATTCAATATGGCTTGGAATGGCTGCTACAATTTCTAATAATTCTTCAAATGGTACCTCATCATGCAAATACTCTGCCCATGGAATCCCTACCTGTAAAGCCAATCTAGTATATTTTGAAGGTATAGAAGATATGGCCTCTACAGTTGTCTCTGTTATATCAAATCCAATTTCCATTAGTATTTACCTCGCATATGCAAATATTTCAGATGCCTGGCCTTCGTTTAACCCGTGGCCCAGATTGGTCAGGGCTAGGGCTATGAGCACGGATCTTGCTCAACTCAAGATCAACTTTTGGAATTACATGTGGGTAGCGAAGAATATGCTTGTCAAAATTTATGAACAAATCCGATTCACGTATCGTCTTGGTTAAACTCAGCAGATCTTGCAGCTGCATCCTGGCATAAATATAGGCTAGTGAGGCTTCAGTTTTGTCACGACTGGTATATATATTATATTCCTTGTGATAAATAGTAACGCGAGCACGCCAGGAAGAAGTTTCAATATTTTCTATCCTTCTAATACCAGGCAAAGCAGCAGAACCAGAGCTAGAGCTAGAGCTAGAGCTAGAGCTAGAGCTAGAAGCAGAAGAAGAAGACAATGTTGAAGATGGTCTACCTGCTAAAACATCCTCAATTGTTTGTTTGATTAATTGTGGATCATCTTCAATATCAGATAAATCAACCAGTAAATCGAAAGAAGTGTCATTTGGATCAGTTGGAGCATCACCATCAAACGCATGCATGAAATCATGTTCGCCTTGCTTGCTTTTGCCCGACTTAGGTCGCTTTACATTTGGCATTTTCATCACTCTCTGTTTTCGCGCCCAACTTTAGCTAGTTCAATCTTAATTCTTCATACGCCTATTAACAGACTCGATCTTTTTAATTTCGGCATCAATCTTAGCATATAAGTCTGGATAACGTGCCAAATATTTATCCAGATTAAGATATATATCCGATTCACGCAGCTGTCTTGTTGTAGTCCTTGCGATTGGATCAAGATTCTTTTTAGCAATTACATATGCAACTGCAGCTTCAGTTGGGTCATTGGTCTCGATCAAATAGTATTCTCGACCTTTTGATCTAATTCTAGCGCGCCATGGTGCGTCTGGAGATTCTTTCCTAATTCCATGATACTTGCTTGTGGTGCCAGATCCTGAGGATGAAGTTGTGCTGGCACTATCTGGAGAAGTACCGCGGCCTGCATTGATGGCTAATTTTTCCAAGGCTTCGTCTTTGGCCGCAGCCTGCAGCACCGCGCTTACAATGTCAGATTCATAATGATCAAATTCTTTCAAAAATTCTGAAAGTTCATGCTTGGTTTGCTCATCTAAATCTGTAGGTTTACTTTCAACAACTGTTGCCACACTTGAAAATATTGTATCTGCTGTAACATTCAATATGGTTTCATCTCGGTAAGATTCAGAGGGCGCTGGACTAAACGATAGGAAACCAACTTCATCAGAGCTACAATGTTTTACTAATTTTCTCGCAGCAGCATGTTGGGTAGTGGAATGAAACTCATCCGATTTCAAATAGATTAATAATTCAAGCCAGTCTTTGTCATCATCAGGTATATTGCCAGCCATTTTTGCACCCATTCTTTACATATTAATAATAAATAATAGCCCAAAATTGCTGACTTCTGAACGCGCCACTGGATCAATAGCTAGGTATTTTTTGCGAATAAATCCAAGTGCTGATCATATACAGTACTGTTCACACCAAACATTCCTAACAAAGAATGAAACAAATTATAGCGCTGTGCCTGAACTAAGTTATAAACCAAGGGTCTAAGTCTAAAATATGCTTAAAAGAGGCCTATTATGTCACAAGATCAACCTGATCCACGAAATTTGAAAGCAAGGAAGAGAAAACCGCCTAAAGGAAAGTGTCCAACAGCGGCTGCACTCTCGACAAATAAAGTCGTTACTTTAGAACAAAAAGGCGTAAATACTTTTAGATTCCAATTAGGTGATGTTAAGACTGGCGCAAATCTTAGAGTTTGGTTCTATAGCAAACAGAACGGTAATTATCCTTTTATAGCATTAAAGGAACCTATATCTGGTGTGCCGCTTGCAAACGGAGATCAGATCGTGCTGGAAATAAGACCACAAAAATTCAATGGAAATGACATGGATGTATTGTTAATGCTTTATGATAAGAATAATAAACTTAAATCTTACTGTGGATTTAGACCCAGCAACTATAACTTTATCACCGATAAAATTCAGATCGATGGCGAAAGAATTGGAAGTTTAAATAGTATTTCCTGTATGAACACCAAGCCCAAACCAAAAGCAAGCCTTTCGGCACAAAGCGCTGAAGACTATGTTGTACCTTTCGAGGCTATAGATCTTAAAAATTATTCTGCTAGCAATCTTTCTATGGTTAATAGTAGTGAGCCATTATCTTTCTCAGCGGGCCGGAGACTGGGTGGATTAGGTTCTACGGGAGAAAACTTTAACTGGGCAGCTGGGATCGGATTTTTAGTAGTTGCTGCCTTTGCAATATTAGCTAAACTACGCATCGCAAATAAGCATCGCAACACTCATGGCCCGACATAATATAAGGAGTTAAAATGAATAAAGCATTAAAAAAAGATAATACTGCTGTCAAAGCCAATTTAAAAACAATCATCAAAAGCTTTGATGATTTGCAAACAACATTAAATTTGTCGCCACAGGATGCTGACTCCAAGCAAATAGTAAAAGCACTTAAATATATTAGCAGCAATCTTGACAATCCTGACTTTCCAAACGCAGAAGATCAAAAGATTATCAATACAGCGATCAAGCTTGCAATACAAACGGGAAATGATAGCGGAATTGATTTGCAAGATTTATATGAAGCTTTGAAAAGATAGGATGCTGGACCGCTTGCTAGGTATTATTTGCGAATAAATCCAAGTGCTGCTCATATACAGTACTGTTCACACCAAACATTCCTAACAGAGAATGAAACAAATTGTCATGCGATAATTCCTTGTGCTGCAGCTGGGATAATCTTGCGCGATCTAGGCTAAAGTCAGGGCTGGCCCAAAATATAAATGGCACATGAATTTGCTCTTTGGGGGCGAGTATATACGGCATTGCATGCAAATATACCCCATGTTCGCCGAGCGATTCACCATGATCTGACACATAAATCATTGCAGTTTGATATTTGATATTATTTTTTTCTAGCTGATCGATTACCTTATCCAAGAAGTAATCAGTATATAAAATTATATTGTCATAAGTGTTAACTATTTGTTGATCAGTGCAATCTTGCAATTCATTCGATTGGCATGTTGGCACAAATTTCTCAAATTGTTGTGGATAGCGTTTGTGATAAGCCGGGCCATGGTTACCCTTTTTATGCAACACAATTAACTTATCGCCTAGCGCGCTATCAATATAGTCTTGTAATTGATAGAGTAAAATTTCATCATGGCATTCGGAGCCATTACAGAATTCAGCAATACTGGCATTATTAAAATCATCTACCTGCACTCGATCACAGACATTTTTACAACCGCTATCATTATCACGCCATAAGACTTGCACTTCAGATTTTTGCAACAAATCTAAAACGTTTTCGGTATAACGCCCCTTACCATAGGTAAAGTCGCTACGTTTGAAGGCAGAAAACATGCATGGTACTGAGACAGAAGTTTCGGTGCCGCAAGAATAAAATTGCGAAAAACTCACTACATCATGTCGCAAAGCTAGTCGCGGAGTAGTTTGACGTACATAACCATTGATACCATGATTGATGGCGCGATCCGACTCCCCTACTACTAGGATAACCAAGCGCGGTTTACCATTTTGTGCCAGCTTGGTCGGGGCGGAATCTAGAATCTGGAAAGTTTCATCGCGGGTTTCTTTAAAATGCTGCAAGCCATATTTAGCCATCGAATATACTGGGCGAAATGGATTGAGGTAATAACGAATTGGTTTATGGTTACGTAAAAATGATGCGTAGGTTTTATTAAATAGGATAATATTTCCCGCCACCAGTAACAATGAAACAAATAAATATACCAGCTGGGTTTTAATTGTAGGATATTTTAGTTTTATTTTGAGAATTAGTATGGTAGGCAGAACAAACAACAACAGTAAATAGATGGATAATTTTAAGGATAATAGATCATTAACTTCATGTGTATCGGTCTCAACAATATTTTGAAAGGCCTGCGTGGAAATTACATAACCATAAGTATCCATCGCATAAGCACTTAAAGCACCGACTAAACTTAAAAAAATCAAAAATGGCTTTAAGATATATTTAAAGTTGAGCAGAGTTAATACAGTAAATAATATGGTAGCAAGTAAAATAGCGAAAGCAATTAAAAACGGGCAGTGTGCGCTAATTGGTGAATATATATCTAAAGCTTTCACCCAGAAAGTGTAATTAAATAAACTAAGAATAAATACACAGAATATCCCCGCCAACGCAGAGGATGAAAAATCTATTTTTGCTTTAACTCGAAACACTATAACCCCAATTTAGCCAATCTTCTAAATCATTTATTGCAAAGCTAGATTTATATTACTACATAACACACAAACTTCACTAGCTTCTTGGATACTGCTAGAATGTTGATAGTAGGAGTAGGCCGCAGCCTTGTGAGATTAATATTATGGTTCAAACAATTATTTTTGGTAATGTAGATATTTCATATTTACTAAAAGCAGCAACTAAATTTCAAGAAATTTTATTATTACCTAAGAACGAGGTTACTCGAGACGCATCGATTCAACGCTTTGAATTTACATACGAGCTAGTGTGGAAAACCTTAAAACGTATTCTTTCCGTCAAAGGCATTACGGCTAATAACCCACGGGACGTTTTTCGCGAGGGAGCAAAGCAAAACATATTAACTAATGTTGAAGCTTGGTTTAAGTTCATAGAATACCGAAACCAAACCACCCACACATATAATGAAGAAATCGCAAATGAAATTTATTCTGTTTTGCCAAAATTCAATACTATGGTGCAAGAATTTGTTAACACCTGTCTAAACATGGAAAAAACATGAAGTACGGGATTACCCCTCAACAGTTATCTATCATAAAAACATTTTTTCCAACAGATTATAAAGTAATTCTGTTTGGATCACGTATAAGCGGCAACTGGAAAGAGTTTTCTGACTTGGATATTTGTATCTATAACAACTCAAAGGTAGATATGGCGGATCTTAGTTTTATCCGCGAAAAATTCATCAATAGTGATCTACCCTTTACCGTGGATCTAGTTGATTATAATCGATGCGACGATCGTTTTCGAAATATTATTGACACAACAGGAGTAAATCTCCAAGATTTAGACTCCACCGCTATTTGAATTCAACTGTAATAGTCGAAGCAACAGGAAAATTACCATCCGTGATTACAAAACTTAGTTTCGCTTTATCCGGACAGTTTTTGGCGGGGGTAAAGGTCCAGGTGTCATCATTATTGTCGGTCACCGTACCGTATTGTGCATCAACGCTCACGTTGGTGACACGCAATTCATCATTATCTGCATCATAGCTATTGGCTAATATTTTCTCAGCCGGCATTACTAAAGTGTCATTCTTACGCATCGTAAAAGTGACTGGTTTTGCCACCGGGGCATCATTACTTGGTTGAATACCCACTTCGATGCTCTGTGATACAGAATTAGTACCATCACTAGCTGTGTAAGTTAAAACAGCTTGACCAAAAGAATCTGGATTTGGCTTGAATGCCCAAGTGCCTTTGGTGCTACCAGGTGTAACCGAACCATATTGAGGATCTACACTCACATTGGTAACCGTTATCACATCATTATCATCATCATGGCTGCCAGCTAATAGCTGCTCGGCAGTAATTAACAAGGTACCATCCTCACGCATCGAAAAAGCTGCGGACTGCACAACAGGCGCAGTATTAGCCTTCTGATTGCCGCTAGTTTCATCGCTTGCCATGATAACCTCTTTATTCTTATACAGTAATTTTTTGTACAGTCTTAGATAGCTAATATGCTAACCACATATTCAATATAGTCGCAAAATACCTAGACTGGCTGGCCTATTGGCAGATTTTTTGCTAGTATCCGACTAGTAGCTGGATAGAAAGTTGCTTTGAAAGAAAAGTGACTTAGGCGCTCGATTCCGAGCCTTACCTAGCTCCTGATTTAATCCAATATGATTAAAGAAAATTAGGGCCCCTGTATGTGGCAATTTAAAGAGATTAATTCTTACAGCTTTATAAAAGCATGCAAAAACATTGCCCGGGGCAATTGGTAAAAAGATATATGAATACAATGGTAGAATATGACAAACAGAATGTTAATAAATGCCACCCAAGCAGAAGAGGTTCGGGTTGCAATAGTAAGTGGATCCACATTAGAGAATTTAGATACCGATACCGGTAAAGAGCCAGAGAAGTCTAGTATATTCAAGGGAGAAATCACCCGCATCGAACGCAGCCTAGAAGCAGTTTTTGTTAACTATGGTGGCGTTAGACATGGGTTTTTACCTTTCCGTGAAATCAACCCATCCTATTTAAAACCAAGCAATGGTGATGATGCAGAAAAAAGCTCGATTGGCGATCGCCTTGAAGTCGGACAAAAATTAATTATCCAAGTCGAAAAAGAATCACGTGGCAACAAGGGCGCAGCTCTGACTACGTTCATCAGCCTGGCAGGCTGTTATTTAGTTTTGATGCCCAAGAATCCAAATGCAGGCGGTATTTCACGCCGTATTGATGGCGATGAACGAGCAGAATTACGCGAAGTTTTAAATGAATTAAACATTCCAGATGGTATGGGTGTAATCGTCCGCACAGCTGGTATGGGAAGAGATATTAAGGATCTACAATGGGATTTGGATGTTCTGGTGCGCCAATGGCAATCCATTGAACAAGCTGCGAACGAAAGACCAGCCCCGTTTTTGATTTATCAAGAAAGTAATGTGGTAGTGCGTGCAATACGCGATCATTTGCGTCCAGATATTAATGAAATTTTAATCGACTCGCCTAAGGTCTACGAAGAAGTATGCAACCATGTTCGTATGATGCGCCCGGATTATATTAGTCGAGTAAAGCTGTATAATGATAGCATTCCTTTATTTAGTCGTTTCCAGATTGAAAGCCAAATTGAGATGGCGATGCAACGCGAAGTGCGCCTGCCTTCAGGTGGCACAATTGTAATTGATCACACCGAAGCTTTAATTTCAATCGATATCAACTCAGCTCGAGCAACCAAGGGCGGTGATATTGAAGAAACAGCTTTGCACACTAACCTTGAAGCAGCTTCTGAAATCGCCCGTCAATTACGTTTACGCGATATTGGTGGTTTGATTGTTATCGATTTCATTGATATGAACGTGCAACGTAACCAGCGTGAAGTAGAACAGCGTTTGAAAGACGCCTTGGCTTTTGACCGCGCGCGTGTGCAAGTTGGTAAAATTTCACGTTTCGGTTTACTCGAAATGTCACGCCAACGTCTACGCCCTTCTCTTTCTTCAGCACGCGAAGTTGTGTGTCCACGCTGTTCTGGGCAAGGGACGATTCGTGGTATAGAAATTTTAGCCTTGAATATGATCCGTTTGACTGAGGAAGAAGCAATCAAAGACGGTACATCGCAAGTAGTCTTGGAAGCTCCTACCGAAGTAATTACGTATTTAATTAATGAAAAGCGTCAAGCAGTGTTGGAATTAGAGCGCAAACATCATGTCCGCATAATTCTATTGCCTAGCCAACATATGGTTACTCCGAACTACATTATTTCACGTATGAAGAAAGATGATTCGGATCAACCGCAAAACGAACCTGCTAGCTATACATTGGCAACTAAATTAGATAATACTAAGAACCAATATGTTAATCCTTTGCCTGTTAAAACTAACCAACCTGCAGTCAGCAATGTAAGCATGGAAATGGCACCGCAACGTAAAGGTATAATTAGCCGTTTCTTGAAATCAATTTTAGGTTCAGAACAAAGCGCTGGCGTTAGTAGTAGTGCAGAAAAGAATCCTGAGACGCCATCTTTAGATCAAAATCGTGGTCGTCGTAACAACAATCAACGCCGTACCCCAAACAATCGTGATCGACGCGGTCCTAACACGCGCAACAATAATAATCGTAACCGTCCGCCACGCACTGGTGAAGAAGTCGCGGCAGCCGAACATCAGCCTCATTCAACACAGCCCCGTCAGCATCAACCGCGCCCGCAACGTACACATGAACCACGTACGCAGAATGAGCCACGTGTAAACGAGACACCAAGCGAACCGCGTGCTTTACTACCGTTTGAACTGCGTGAACTTGCCAAAGCAAAGGCAAAAGCTGAAGTTGACGGCAATATCGAACAAGTAGTAGTGGAAACAGAAATTGTAGATGTTAACGGAAATACTACAACTACTAATCCGAATCAGACACAACGCAAACGTCGTCCAGGGCGCCGTCATCATTACCGTAAATCACGCGGCAATCGACCAGCCAATGCTGGCGAGAATGCCGGTGCTGAGGGCGGTGGAAGCAGCAATGAAGGTAGCAGCGCAGACAGCGGCAGCAATCGAGCGCCTAGTAATTCGGAAGTCGAAGGCTAAAACTGGATCCCCGATAACCGCAGAGCGGTTTCGGGGATGACAATGTCGAACACGTCTGACATGGATCCCGGCTCTGCGCCGCCAGG
>CAYPGU010000014.1:0-18850 GCA_964409995.1 uncultured Legionellaceae bacterium
CGTAGCCAACAAGCACGGTCATGAGTGGCAAATCAATCAATGGGTTAAAAAAGCTATTCTTTTGCATTTTCGGCTGCAAGAAAATCGTGTGATGAGCGCTGGTGCTTTGAATTTTTTCGATAAAGTAAATTTAAAATATGCGGATTACACTGCAGCAGATTTTCAAGCCCAGGGCGCGCGTATAGTGCCACCCGCTGTAGTGCGCGAAGGATCCTATATTGCACCAAATGTAGTTTTGATGGCTTCGTATATTAATATCGGTGCCTATATCGATAGCGGCTCGATGATTGATATTTGGGCAACGATCGGCTCGTGTGCGCAAATTGGTAAAAACTGTCATATTTCTAGCAATACATGCATCGGTGGCGTCCTAGAACCACTCCAAGCTAATCCGGTTATTATCGAAGATAATTGTTTTGTCGGCGCTGGCGTTAGCATTGTGGAAGGCATTATCGTGGAAGAGAACAGCGTAATAAGTATGGGTGTGCGTTTGGGCCAAAGCACTAAGATTTATGATCGCAACAAAGATGAGGTATTTTCTGGGCGCATTCCGGCTGGTTCCGTAGTTGTGCCAGGCAGTATGCCAAGCAAAGATGGCAAGTATAATACTGATTGTGCGATTATAGTAAAAACTGTTGATAGTCAAACACGCGCCAAAGTCGGTATCAATGAGATATTACGCGAGTGTTTATAAAGTGTCATCCCCGCCGAGCTTTAGCGAGAGCGGGGATCTGGATCCCCGATAACTGCTACGCAGTTTCGGGGATGACAGTATAGCTTGTATTCTGCTGGGTTCAATTAAGGGGAAATAACCGATGTCTAAAACTTTAGAACTAGCCAAACGCCTAGTTGCATGTCCATCAGTAACTCCGAACGATGCAGGTTGCATGGATATTATTTGTGAAACTCTCAAAAAATTAAATTTTGATATTGTACCGATGAATTTTGGTGAAACTTCAAACCTGTGGGCGACACACGGCAGTGGTGCACCACACTTTATGTTTGCTGGGCATACCGATGTAGTGCCACCGGGTGATTTAAAATTATGGGACAGTGATCCATTTACGCCGACGATTCGCGATGGCAAATTATATGGTCGCGGCATAGCCGATATGAAAGGCGGCGTAGCTGCGATGACAGTTGCGGTGGAAGATTTTATTAGCAAGAACCCAAATCATCCGGGGACAATTTCTTTTCTATTAACAAGTGATGAAGAGGGTCCGGCGCATGATGGTACAAAAAAAGTTATTGAACAGTTATTGAAAGATAAAGTTAAGGTTGATTGGTGTATTGTGGGTGAACCGATCAGTCAACATAGTTGTTGTGACACGATTAAGCATGGTGCGCGTGGATCTCTTACTGGCTGGGTTACTTTTACTGGTCGCCAAGGCCATGTTGGTTATCCGCACAAAATTACTAATCCAATTCATAATACTTTAGGTGCTTTGGATAAAGTTGCCCATTTGCAATGGGATACCGCTAACGAAGATTTTCAAGCCAGCAGCTTGCAGATTACTAATTTACAAGCTGGCGTGGGCGCAGAGAATGTTGCACCGGAAACGTTATATTGCCAATTCAATGTGCGTTTTTCGCCGCAAGTCACTGCCGAACAATTAAAATCCAGCATTGAACAAGAAATCAAACAACAACCACTGCCCTATAAGTTAGAATGGCGCCAAGGTGGCAAACCTTTCCTCTCGCACAAAGGTAAATTAACCGAAGTAGCGGTGCAAACTATTCAGGATTTAACGAAGCATGATGTGCAGTTCTCCACCATCGGTGGCACGTCCGATGCACGCTTCATTATTGATTTAGGCTGTGAAGTGTTTGAGCTAGGTTTAAACTCAGCGACGATCCATGGCATTAATGAGCATGTGGAGTGTGCAGATTTGGATACTTTGACTCAAGTTTATCGCAAAATTTTGGATCAGTTGTTTTTAGGCTGAGTATTATTGTCTGTAATTCCTCATAAAAAATGCGCCGATCCGATCGTTAAAAACATTAAATCATAACTGATTATATTCCCAGATTTTTTTGAACTTTTTGTACTAGCTACAGTCTATCTATGTAGAGAAATACCAATTTTTACTAGAGAAGAGTTTAAATAAAATGAATAAGAAACTTTTGTCATTAATGTTTTTACAGATTGCCAGTCTTGCTTACGCAGCTAATGCAGCATTACGCGGCAGCAAAAATTTAACAATTTCTAATGATACCAGTGCAAAAGTGGAAAACACTACGGCACGCGTTTTAGATAAAATGGAAGAAGTGAATAGTATGCTTGGTTTAAATGCATCAAATTCATCAGAAGCGATGTTACATGATATGCAACTTAAGTCTGGTAAGGCGGTTAAAAGCAGCAGGGTCAAAACCATTATTGGTGGTAGCAAAGGTCACCTCGCAACCACCAATGTGGCGGTAAAGGATTTGCAGCGCGGTGGCAGACCATTTGAAGGCGCCAAGAATGGAGTAAACGGATTTAATATTCCGGAAGATGATTATTTGGTTTTTACTGTCCCGGTAAATCCTAATGGAGACGTAGTTGTTCAGTTTGGTTCAAGCGCAACCAATTGCTTTACTTTAAATGTTGTTAAAAACGAAATTCAGTTGCAACATATGTCTAAGAATTTTTTATTCAAAAGATACGGTAAGACATATTCTAGGGTGGTAGGAAACTCGAAGAGCGCTCCGAGTGAAGTATATGATATTGAAGATAATCCATTGTACAACGATATCGGTGATCCTATGGTAATGTCCGGTGGGCCGATTATTCAACCTGGGCAGAAAACAATTACCATATGGGTCAGTCGCTATGATAATGAAGTAGATCTGTATATTCCTGGACGTGAAAAATTTATTGATGCATATTTAGACAGATATAGCAGAAATAAAGCAACTAATCCTGCGGCTTTCCCTGCGTGGACGGCTGGTTCGCGGCACACCAAACCAAACCAAGTGATAGATGATTTTTTCATAAAATCTCCACAAGGCTTCAGTGTTCAGCGTGTACAAAATGATGATCTGAGAGCAAGAAGAGCTTTGATACAGGCTAGCAAAAAAGTAAAAAAGCCCAGGCAGTAAAAGCTAATCATATCTACGGTAGTTTTAAAGCTTAATAATTCCATAAAAAACTAAGCAGTTGGCATCCATTCAAGTTTGCAAATTCGCTAGCCAAACGGCTCTTACCAATTCTTCTGCGCCCTTTAATTACAACGATGCTTGAGCGTTGCATTTGTAATAAGGAATGTAAGCGTTTTAACTCTTTCTTTCGACCTATGAATAAACTCATCGACCTGCCTCGGCATTATTTAAAGATGCGCGAACTAACAACAAGTTTTTACACGCGCATAAATGACATTTGTCGATTATGCGCGTGGAGGTGGGTTAAGTCAAATGGAGCCCGGATCATTGTCTATTACCTACTTATCGTTCTTATCGTTGCGCCTTAATTAAATCATCTATAGTTACTATATTACTAACCAGGTCTTCTGCATATGTATTATTTTTGATTCCATTAGCAGAAACCATAGCTATAAATGTTTGTTTCTTAGTTTTAGTAACTTTTTTAAAAATCAAACATTTATCGATCAATTTTTTGGCATAGGATTTGTCAATCACAAATGGCTGTGCAGTATACTTTATTTCGCACACTGTAATTGCGTCATCATAACGATCAAACAGTAAATCAATTTGAGCACCGCTCTCATCCTTTCTAATAGGTACATAGCGCCACGAACTGGCAACACCACCGTTAATTTTTAGGGCTTGACGAATAATATCTATGTGTTTGTAACATACTGCTTCAAATGCATAACCGGCCCAACTGGACCAAGCTGGAGTATTATATACACTGCCCCAATAATCATCGTTAGCATTTAGCTTCAAAGTAACTGTCTTATAGCGTTCAATCCATTGTAGATAAAACATAGAGTACTCATCTATCAAACGATAATACAAACCCTTTACTTTATGCTCATAAGGCATAAATGAAATTATGAACCCAGAATCTTCTAAAGCTTTTAATCTCTGTGACAAAGTCCCACCGTTACTGGATAGCTGGCACTTTAAGTCTAATTCAGATCTATCTACACCGTAAAATTTACTCGCAATAATCCTTACTATTTCCTTGTATGATTCTGCATCTTTAAACAGAGAATCAAACAACTTGTCAAACTCATCATATAGTAAGCCGTCACGCTTAAAGCATAAATGATTAATATTTTGAGCTACTGATAATCCACGCTTGAGATTATTCATGTAAAATGGGATTCCACCCAGCGCCATGTATACTTCAAGAAGCTGTCGGTTATTAAGATTAAGCCCTATATGCTGTAAATACATTTTTACTTCATATAGCATGAAAGGCCTTAGAACTATCTGCCGAGTAACTCTGTTATGTAAACCACCAGTATCATTAATAATTTTGTTGATTATCCACGAAGCGGATGAACCACAAATTATCACTTTCAGATTAGCCTTGTTGCTCCAATATTTATTCCAATAATAATCCAGGGCATCTAAAAATCCAGACTTTGCAGTAGCCATCCACGGTAATTCGTCCAAAAATATTACTATTTTATCCTTCTTGCTGCTTGCTTCGATGTTATTAGTCAATAATTGGAATGCATTTGACCAGGTAGTCGCTGTTTGTAGTGGAACTTTATTGTAAAAGGTTTCAGATATCGCGTCTGTAAAGTTTTGCAATTGCTTACGCATACTACCTTTACGCAAACCCACAGCTTGAAAAAAAATGCATTTTTTGGATCTGAAAAATGAGTTTACAAGGTAGGTTTTACCAACCCGGCGTCTACCATAGATAGCAACCAGCTCTGCTCGCGGAGATCTATAAATATCAGTTAATTCGCTTTGCTCTGCCTCGCGACCTATAATGACATTTTCCATGTATACGCACCCTTTTACATTATCAAGCTGATTATAATCATTGCATAACCAGCTTGATAATGCAAATTTTTAACAAGATGGAGCTGGATATAACCTGATTATAACCAGCTCCATCTTGTACACAGGTATTGACAGGGGATAGATGCGTTACAGCTCCTGCACCTTCTGCAAACTATCCTGCAACTTTTGTAATGAGGCTTGCATGTCAGCATGCAGTTGACGATCCTTAGCTACAACTTCGGCCGGAGCTTTGTCGACATAACTTTGATTAGCTAATTTTTGCCCAATTTTATCCGCTTCTTTCGAAATTTTTTCTAATTCCTTGTTCAAACGAATAATTTCTGCATCTTTATCAATTAAGCCTTGCATTGGAATATAGATTTGCAAATCGCCGGCCAAAGCTGTTGCTGCCGCAGGAGGTGTGGCACCAGCTGCGAGCCAGGTAATATTGTTTAATTTGGCTACTGATTTAATTAACTCTGCTTGTGCATCGATTCTGCTTTGTTGATCCGGACTTACATTCGCTAACATGATCGGCAGTAGTTTACTCGGTGCAATATTCATTTCTCCGCGGATATTCCGCACGCCTAAAATTAGGCCTTGGATCTCAGATATTGCTTGCTCAGCAACTGGATCATGCAAACCATGTACTGCTGGATAAGGATGATTAATCAATAAGCTTGGCTGCGCTTTGGGCAATAATTGCCAAATTTCTTCAGTAATAAATGGCATAATTGGATGCAATACTTGCAATATTTCACCCAACACAAATTTCAAGGTTTTGCGCGTGGCTAAACTTGTGGCAGGATTATGCAAAGTAGGCTTAGCCAACTCTAGATACCAATCACAATATTCATTCCATACAAAATCGTATAAAGCATTCGCTATGAAATCAAAACGATAGGTAGTATAATTTTTCAGCACCTGAGCCTTGGTTTGATCCCAACGACTGAGAATCCAGCGATCAACTTGATTTAAAGTGGCGAATTCACGTAAATCTAATTCTTGCTTAGCATCGAGCTCAGCAATATTCATTAATACATAACGCGCCGCATTCCAGATTTTATTGCAAAAATTGCGATAACCTTCGAGACGTTTTAAATCAAAACGAATATGCCGACCGCTGGTAGCAAGCGCACAATAGGTAAAGCGCAAAGCATCAGTACCAAACGCTGGAATTCCATCAGGAAATTGTTTACAGGTATCTTTTTCGATATTCTCGGCCATTCTTGGCTGCATCAAACCTTTGGTGCGTTTAGCAACTAATGCATCAAGGCTAATGCCATCGATTAAATCTAAAGGATCTAACACATTGCCTTTAGTTTTGGACATTTTTTGGCCGTTTTGATCTTGAATCAAGCCATGGATATATACTTCTTTGAATGGAATTTGCCCCGTAAACTTCAGACCAAACATGATCATCCGTGCCACCCAGAAGAAAATAATATCAAAACCAGTTACCAACACATTGGTTGGATAAAAATCTTTCAGTTCTGGGGTTTGCTCCGGCCAACCCAAAGTTGAAAATGGCCATAAAGCAGAAGAGTACCAAGTATCCAATACATCGATGTCTTGCGTTAGTTTGACATCAGCTGGCACATTATGCGCACGCCGTGCATCAGCCTCATCTAGACCAACATAAATATTACCCGCTTCATCATACCAAGCTGGAATCCGATGTCCCCACCATAATTGCCGACTAATACACCAATCTTGAATATTATTCATCCATTCAAAATATGTTTTGCTCCAATTTTCGGGCACAAATTTAATTGCGCCTGATTCAACGGCTTCGATTGCAGGTTTGGCTAAACTGTCGATTTTCACAAACCATTGATCGGTTAAATATGGTTCAACGATTGCGTTAGTGCGATCGCCACGCGGAACTTTCAAAGTATGCTTTTCAGTTTTTTCTAGTAGATGTAGCGCTTCTAGATCTTTGAGCACTTGTTCGCGCGCTACAAAGCGGTCTAAACCTTGATATTTTGGCGGCGCATTGTCATTAATTTGTGCATCAATTGTAAAAATATTAATCAACGGTAAATTGTGGCGTTGTCCAACCGCATAGTCATTAAAATCATGCGCTGGGGTGATTTTTACACAACCACTACCAAACTCTGGGTCAACATAATCATCCGCAATAATCGGAATTTGTCGCTCAGTTAATGGTAATTGCAGCATTTTGCCAATATATTTGGCATAACGGGGATCTTCAGGATTCACCGCCACCGCAGTGTCACCGAGCATAGTCTCTGGTCGTGTGGTAGCGACAATTAAAAATTCTTGTGGGTTATCAGCTAATGGATAACGAATATGCCACATATGGCCTTGCTCTTCGACTGATTCAACTTCTAAATCTGAAATCGCGGTGTGCAGGATCGGATCCCAATTGACTAAGCGCTTGCCACGATAAATTAAACCCTCGCGATATAAATCAACGAAAGTTTTTAATACTGCTTTGGACAAACCTTCATCCATCGTAAAGCTTTCGCGTGACCAATCAACCGAAGCACCTAAACGACGCAACTGTTGCGTGATCGTATTGCCAGATTCTTGTTTCCAATCCCAGACTTTAGCTACAAAATTTTCACGGCCTAAATCATGCCGCGAACTACCCTGTTGTTGTAACTGTCTCTCAACGACCATTTGGGTAGCAATCCCAGCATGATCGGTTCCAACCTGCCACAGCGTCTTATTGCCCTGCATACGGTGAAAACGAATTAGAGCATCCATGATCGTGTCTTGGAAGGCATGCCCCATGTGCAGACTGCCAGTGACATTTGGTGGCGGGATCATAATGCAATATGGTGCCAGTTTAGCTTGCGCGTCCGGCTTGAAATAACCGCCCTGTTCCCAGGTTTGGGCCCATTTTTGCTCTATAGCTTGGGGATCGAATACTTTTTCCACAGTCAACTCACAAACTTGATAATATATATATTAGAAGTTACAAATTTGACATGGATCAATGGTTTAGGTCAAGTTCACCTGTTATGTAGATGGAGAGGCTGGTCTAGATGGGTTAGAATCCTTGGAAGCCTTAGAACCGCGGCGACTATTATCTGATGTTTCTTCATGTTTTGTGCTACCAACCCATCCTTTGCGGGTTGGTGAGCCTGGCGAAGAAATTCCTGTTGAATCGGAAGATGGTACGCTAGTTTTAGATAAGCTTGAACTGCGGCGTGTTATAAATGATGGCAAGAAGGCAAGACTTTCTTTACGACTCGCCACTTTTGCTTGTTCTTTTGCCAATGCAAGGTCTCTAACAAGCTTATATTCTCTTGAGCCAGGTGCGGGTGGGCTGGCTGGTTCACTTAATATTAGCTTTTTGATAACTGTGGCTGTGGCGGGCTGTTCGCCATTTAACATTCTTCGCAAACGATCTTGCTCTGCCTGCTCAGCATAAGCCTGTTGCATGTACTCTGCTAAGGATAGCTTAGTCGCTGTTTTTCTCTTTTGTTTATTCCCGGTTCTAGCGCGTTCACGTAGATGATTGTTCATTTTTGGAGTTAATGCAACAGTATCTAAAAAATCTGGTGGTGTGATTTGATGGGTAAGACAGACAAATTTAATTAATTGCTCTAAAGTTGCACCCTTGGTATTAAATAAACCAGTACTCGCAGCAACTTCAATTTTTTGGCCTCGCACTTTGAAAACAACTTTATTACCAGGATTTGTAGCAAGCTCTTCAATAACGCCATTACCCAAAAAGAAATATAAAGCTTCAGATAATATCTCACGTTTTTTCTGTTGCGAACGCACCTTACTACTGAATCTTGTAGCTATACTAGCACTACGATCTCTTATAAGTTGATCTGGATCTAGCATTCTCTGATAATAAATAAATGGCATAAACTCCTCCTCTCTATATTCTTAGAGTAGGGAAGCTACAAATAGTTCAATTTATTAAAGCTTTAAGAGTTGAAATACACTATTTGCATAGGCTAACGGTGTTGTTTCCGTACCCATGGTTGCAAAATAAACCCCTGCTTGCTGTCGTTTTACCGCTGGGTGCAAGGCTAGGTATGAATCCAGTGCTGCAACGCCATTTGCTTGCAAATACTCCTCAATTTGTCGTTTAGCTTTTTTAGCACTTGCCGCAATAAGCTTGGAAATTGGGTTCAAAGATCGAGTTTGGGTCAGATAATCTAAGGTTAGCAATATAGTTCTTAGTTCGATAAGATCAGAATGGGTTTGCTGTTGTAGCGGTTTGGCCAACATGATAGGCAAAATATGCTTCAAATCCTGCAGCAGAGCGCGTAATTGCCAAAAATTTAGTGCCCGCGGCGAATCATGTAGAAAATGATAGATGCGGGTTTTTTCATGATAAATTTGCTGTTCAGTGCGGACTATTTCTGCGTTGGCATGAATTAATGCCTGTTCATCTGCAGTGTAAATTTTTTTCATTATTTGACGTACACGCTCAGTGAGCTTAGCCCCATGTCCTAATAATACAGCAATAATATCTTTGTCAGCCTTAATTGCTAAGGCAAACTCGATTGCTGTGTAATCTTTGATGGCATTATCAATATCTAAATTTGGATCAGCTCCGGCAGCTAAAAGCATACATACCATTTCGAAGTTATCGTAGTTAACTGCTAACCCCAGCGGAGTTAGACTATCTGCACGGGCAAAATTTACTGGCAAGCCAATTGAGAGTAGGTAATCAAGCATCTCGATCTTATAATCAGTAATGGCTTGATGTACCTCTGTATTTATGGTTTCAACCCATGGTTTGTACACAAAACCAGACTGACGCAAGAATTCTAAAGTGGTAATATCAAGATTTTTGGCCGCCAAATGAAAAATATATCGGCTAGCGCTAGCAAAACGTTTGCTATCGATTTTTTGCATTAGTTGCGTGTAAAGTTCGAGCTTACTTGGATATTCAATTTCACATGAATCTTCCAAGTCAAAAGCTCGAATATTAAGTACTTGATAACCATCAGTTTGCCACTTTAAAGATCCAATAACTGCTTCAGCAGCATGCTCCAAATCTGGCACAATCTCTGGCTTAACTGAAGGGTTGTAAAAATGATAATGGTCATTATACAAAATTAATCCGACTGAGTGCAGGCCATTGCCAAAGCGTAGCATCTTGTTTGACTTGGTTATTTGTTTCAATAGCGCATGTAATGATTCCGCATCAAACGCAAAAGTACTATTAAATTCCTCATTAACCACATGTTGATCTGTTAACATCAACCCGAAACTACTCCGCCAATCGGTTTGCAAGACCCCCGGGCGCAACATAGAGTCTGCGTGCAAAAAAAATACAATATTAATGAACTCTTCCATTAATGGATCTTCAATCAAATTACTCGCTAAATACTGTTTATCTTGCCAATCATATACGTAATCAAACAACTCGGTAAAATGCCCCTCTTTACCGGCACGTATGCTATATAAGCGAAATGACACTAAGCCAGAACAAACCCCTTCGTTTGTATTGAATTGCATCAGGTCTTGATAGCGCAAGTGTGGTTTGATTTTTTTGTGCGGATCAAGTACAGAATATTTTCGCGACCTTAAAATTAAATAGCGTTTAATATTATTAATTAAAGCATTATGTACAAGGCAGTCATCATAATCTTTCAAGGTTACGGGGCTAATTTTGTTTGGCATTTAAGCTACACTTCTAGTCCGCGACGCGCAACTAGCTGATTAAAGGTTGCTTGCAAGTCCTCTGTTATCTTCTGGAATAAACTTTGTACTTTCATGCCAACAGGAGTCTCATACATTCTACTACAGCAGGCTTTGAAATCATTAAACTTGTTGATTGCATCTGCGATATCACCGCCATTAAAGGCACCCTCTATTTCAGATAACAATTTAACTGCAGTTCTATGTAATACCACACTAGAAACAAGATCCTTAGTTTGTTGCGCAATATCTTTACTTTCTTCAAGCCCCAGCAAGAATTTATCAACTAAACTATTAGCTAAAAATTCTCTTTTAGGATCATTAGCATAATTTTTTGGGTCAAGTAGTAACTGATACAGATCGACTATAATATCACCTCGGGTTTGGAACAGTGGCGCAGTGTCGATTTGCTTATTTTGATTTGCTTCGCCCATAGCTTTCACCAAAGCAGTTTGATAGACTTTTCTAACATCTTCATCATCTAAACAAGCATTAACCTTGTTTGCATAATCCTCATCTCGGATAGTTGGAATTGCAATATTTATCGCTTGATCTGCAACATTACGCAAGAAACTTAGCTGCGCCACCTCTTGCGAATATGAGTTTTCTGCTGTAGATAGAAATTTTTCCTGACCTGCACTTTGTGCGGCATCAGCACGTTGTTTGGTTTGTGCGACCTTTAGCTCACGACGTAATACAATTATAATTTGGCGTAAAGCTTTATCCAGTTCATAGTTTTGCACACTTGCATCGTTTTCACCAAATAGCAAAGCAGAGACCTTGGCTGTTGCTTGCTTGCGCATTCTTGCAGTGCGTCTTAATGGGCGCTGTGAAGCTATTTCTGGGAATTGCTTTTCGACGGTAGCTAACCAATCTGCAGTAATTGGTTGATCTTCAGCTAATTTATCAAATATTGCCAAAGCAAATACCATCTTATCAGGGTCAACTTTATTGTGATGCGAGCCTACTTTTGTTCTTAACCTTGCTTTGAAGAATTGCGACCAAACACTCGCATCTTGCTGAAGATTTGTTTTTCCAGATCTTATATTACTTGGCTTTATTTCAACTGGCATGCCACTTACCCCAAATTGTATTCCTTTTTATTGGAGTAAAATTGCTGCTAAAAGTTCAATTTATTGCTGCATATATCTACAGTGCGCTTACACTGATTTATGCCAGCTATTGACCAATGCCATAATGCTCAAACAACTCAACAAACTGTGGGGCTATAAACTCAGCGCCAAATTTGCTCAAGTGTGTATAATCCCTATAATACGAATGATCTATTGTCCCCACCAAGCATATACCGCTCGAACAGAATTGCTGACTAAGATCCATCAATACTAAATCATCACTTTTGATTTCCTGGGCCATTTGATTAAAAAATTTGGTATAAGCCAGATTTTCCACATATGTCGTTGAGTATTTCTCTAATACCATCTGCTGTTGTTCTGGATTTGCACGAAATACTTCCTTATAAATTTCGTAGGATATACTTTTTTGCTCTGGCACCTGCAGAATGATAAAAACTCGCGCGCCAATCGAATTGTACATCTGTACTGTCTTGGTTAAGGCTAGTTTAATTATTTCTTGAGCATGTTGAGACGAAATATTATATCTAAATTTATGTTCATATGCTGACCATCGCGCAATTAGAATTACATTTTTAATCTTATTTTTATGTACAAAATTGAACATTTTCTCACTCATCAATACGCAATATGCATTTTTCTCCCAGAGCGAGTGCATCATATAAATTGGAGCACATCCAGGTAGAGTTGAAGCTATACCATATGCTCCAGTCTCTTGTGCTGCGATTCGCAACGCGGTAATTGCGAAATTTGCATGACTATCTCCGATAGCTACAAAATCAATCTGGGGTTTTTCTTTACCTAGCGCGCAGTACGATTTTTTTCGATTAAAATTACAATTTTTGTTTTGTTTATCTCGCATAAATGAATTGCCAACACTATATGGAAACCCAACAAAATTGCTTTCGATCTTTTTGTTTGCAAAGAGATAACCAAGCAAAATTAACAAAATTGTGGTTAAGCTCGCGAGTATTAGCAAATACTTGCGCGGGAGAATGCTTCGATTGCGAGATGGCTTCTCCACCCATCGCCAACTGCAATATGCCAACAAAATTGACAATGGTATATAGGTGGCTAATATAGTAAACGATAAATTGCCACCATTGTACATACGATAAAAAACTAATATTGGTAAATGCCAAAGATAAACTGAATACGAAATCAAACCGATTCCAACCAATGTTCGCGTGGTGAGAATTCTTGTTACTAGATCATTACTTCCGGCATACCAGATTATCATGGATGTCCCGATTACCGGGATTAAGGTAAGTAAGCTTGGATGTAAGGTTTTATCGGTAAACCAGCATACTGAAAAAATAATTGCTGCTAAGCCGAAACTTGGTAAAAAGTTACGTAGCCAAGCTGTTGGTTGACGCCCATATAAAATCTCATGCCGAGCTAATAAAGCTCCAAGCATCAATTCCCACATTCTAGACGGTAATAAAAAGAAATTTGCTGATTGATTTTTTATGGCTAGTATTTGCGCGATACCCAAAGAACTAACTATCATAACAATCAATAATAAGCGTAAATAGGATCGAAGATACTTCCATATCAAAACAAAAATCAATGGAATCATTATATAAAACTGCTCTTCAACCGCTAAGCTCCAAGTATGCAGCAAGGGGACAAGCTTTAAAGGTGAGGCAAAATATCCATTATTATGCTGGTTAAACAAAAAATTCGAAGTAAAGGTGGCCACTGCAATTAATGATTTACCGAAATTGATTAATTGTGCGGGTGTCATCAGACAATAAGCAAACCCTATACTAATAAAACTGACCAAGTACAAGGCCGGCAAGATGCGTCGCGCGCGCCGTTCATAAAAGTCAGCAAAGGAAAAGTTTCCCGCCACTAAACCGCGCAAAATTATGCCGCAAATTAGATAGCCGGAAATAACAAAGAATACATCTACGCCAATATAGCCACCGCTAGTGATGCCACCGTGAAATAATAATACCGGTAGCACGGCGACCGCACGTAAGCCATCTATTTCTGGACGATATTTTAAGTTAGAAATTTTGTCACTCAGCCGTTTAGGTTTATGATAATTTATAGTATAGCCTGGCTACCTTAGTCGGTATTTTTTTTGCTCGTTTGCGCCACATCATTGCGTATATAGGCAGGAACAACCGCGTCTGCGGTCAATGTATTACCAGCTGCATACTCGACCAAAGCTAATTGTACAATTTCGGCTGCATGTGGATATAAAATGGTAGTATTGATTTCTAAGAGCGGGTTAAGTTCTCGTAACACGGGGGCATAAACTGGACACGCAGTACCGACTGCCAGCCAATCTTCTGCCATGTCAATAGTTAAATCTACTGGTTTTATAAGGCAATCTTCAGATACGGCACTTGCTATACCTTGCCGATCAAAAACATATTCACCACAATATATTTCTTGCATGCGCGCATCAATTAATGCCAAAACTTTATTCGCCTGCAATTTATTATGCGCTTGTTGCGCTATGGCACGTAATGATGAGATTGCTACCGCTGGTTTCTTTAAGCCAAATGCTAAACCTTGCACCACACTGGCGGCAATTCTAACTCCAGTAAAGCTGCCCGGTCCTTGTCCAAACGCGATAGCTTCCACTTGTGACAGCTTAACGCCGGCTTGAGTACAAACCTCGGTAACCATATCTAATAATAATTTTGAATGTGCTTGTGGCTCTAGAACGAACACGGCCGAAATTCTTTCATTAGCACTAATTGCTACTGAACATGCATCGGTTGATGTTTCGATACCTAGAATTATTGGTTGCATTATTTTAATTCTCTCATCTGTCATCCCCGAAAGCGGCTCTGCGCTTATCGGGGATCTAGATCCCGGCTCGCGTAACACGCGGCCGGGATGACAAAACTTTATGACCTATATAAAAAAACTACCCAGGTTTCCCTGGGTAGTTCATCGTGCTGGTTTAACCTCGAAGAGAGTGATTAAGCAACTCTACGACGACGAGTACGTCTCTTTCCAACTGTTACTTTTGCAACAGATTTCTTAGACTTAGCAGCAGACTTTCTTCTACGCTTTTTTTTTGCAGGCATTGCTACATCCATGCCTTCAACGGCAACCGCTTTCTTCTTGCGACGAGCACGTTTCTTCTTAGCGCCTACTTTCTTAGCGCCAACTTTCTTCTTCGCAGCTTTCTTGCGTTTGCTAGTCTTACGTTTTTTAGCTACTTTCTTTTTCGCTGTCTTACGTTTCTTAGCTGTCTTGCGTTTCTTGGCTACGCCTTTCTTCGCAGTCTTACGCTTAGCTACGCGCTTCTTTTTCTTCGCTACAGATTTTTTCGCTGTAGATTTTTTGGCACTCTTACGTCTCTTAGTACCAACTCGTTTCTTTGTTGCTTTCTTCGCAACAGACTTCCTCTTTGACTTCGCTCTTGCCATGATCAATCTCCCAAGGCTATCCAGAATTAAACCGTCAATACAAACATAGCACAAATATTATCTTGTTACACTTTTTTGCAACAAAATTTTACTTTTTTTTAATAAATTTATTAAATTTATTATTTTTTTATAAATTTTGGCATCGTTTGGACGTTTTTTATTCACCTTGTTGATCAAAAATTACATCAAATTGAAAAACAATTATTCATTACACGCAGACCTATTACAAATTCGCAACACAAAAACATGTTGTTTTAAATTTTATAAGCGCGCCATCTTCTTAGGTTGCAGCTTGTTAAGAATTTCTTCGCGCACATCTTCTTCAGATTCTGTCGCGTCAACAGTCACAAATTGTCCATCCTCTTCCTGCATTTCTTTTTTATACCAGTCGACTAATGGCTCCGTAGCTTGGTGGTATTTGCTCAAACGCTTCTTAACTGTTTCGGGCTCATCATCTGGGCGGTGCACCAATTTACTTGCATCAATCCCTGCTGGTAAATGCGTAATATGATAGGTTTGATGCGTCGCTGGGTCCATCAGACGACCAGATAAACGTTTAATAATTAGCTCGTCCTTGATCTTTAACAGCACCACATAATCAATATGCACACCCGATTTTTTTAAAGCTTCGGCTTGCGCTGGGGTACGCGGGAAGCCATCCAAGATAAAACCCTTCTTGCAATCGTCGCGAGCGATACGTTCTTTTAAAATTTTAATTGTTTGCTCATCCGGAACTAAATCCCCCGATTTTAAAATCGCGGCCAATCGCTGCCCAAAGTCATCCGGGTTTTTGGCGCGCTCACGGAGCATATCACCAGTAGAAATCTTTGGAATCCCAAAGCGCTGATTTATAAATTCTGCTTGTGTACCCTTACCTGCACCAGGCGGACCTAATAATATAATACGCATTTTCAACCTCGCGTTTTGCGAATAAACCTGACAAATAAACTCAAATAAATAGGGGGCTAAGTATACCATAAATACTTCTTACTGGTTATTGGTTTAGAAAATGCGCCATTTGTTCCAGGCTATTTGAGCCAGATTTGATCTGTGCCACAACTTCTTGTACCTGGGGCAAGCTTAAGCCCAGCGGTTCCAAGAGCTCTGGACCAACATTGGTAGCCATACCATCGCCAATGCCATCCAAACGCAGCAGATTATTAGTAAGCTGAATTATTTTAACATAAGGCCAGTACTTACCTTGGTAATTCACCGTATGGTGTTCCTTAGTAATTACACATATTACTTCCGGCATTTGCCAATGGCGTAACAACCATTCCCCCAATTGGGCATGCCCACCACGTACCACATTAAAAGCACGCCCCATTCCAAGCAAACGTTTTTCCAAAATGGCGATCGAAACCTTAGGATTCAAATCCATCCATTTTTGTAACATTTTATATTCGGGGGGAAATAATTGAGAAAATAATAACAAACCAAAATTATGGAACAGTCCGGCCAAATGGCTAATCGCTGGATCTAAATTATGACTAGGGTCTACTAATTTGGTAATTTGCTTGGCAATCGCTGCAGCATAAAAGGCATGGCGCCAGAAGTCTTGTAAATCAGAATTAGAGGCATCATGCGTAAATGCTCGACTGGCTGCCACCCCCAACGCGATATGGCTGACCATATCAAAACCTAAAACATGCTCAATCGCCTCTTGCACATTACTCGCTTTTTCAATTGATGCTTGTCCAAGCTGCTGTAGAATAAACGGCGAATGGGTATACAGCATTACTTGTTGTTGCAACATTGGATCCTGGCTTACCAGCTCGATCAATTCTTTGGTTGAATGCTCACCACTTATTGATACTTGCAATAATTGCCAAGCAATGTTTGGCAAGCTGGGAAAGGAATGTGTATCGAGCAGAATTTTTTGCTCTAAAGAAAGCGCCTTCGGATCAACCGCTAACTCTGGGCGTTGCATAGTATCGTTTTGCGTAATCGACAAAATTTTGGCGCGTGGGTTTAAGTCGATAAAATCTTCTACTGTCATTTGCACTGTTGCAGTATGCGAGCCGGAAGCAAAATATACTAATTCTAAATCTTTAAGACTACGATCTAAAATCACATCTAAGCCATAGGCTTGACCTATCGGCGGCCAACAATCGGCTTCACAATCTTTAAATATTCGATTTACTTTGATAGAAGGCAGCAGTTTAAAGTTACGATTTAGCTGGGCTGCAATTTGAGAAAAATCTAATTTACGTCCCTGCGAATGCACGACTAAAATCACACCATATTTATCAGCCAATAGTTGTGCTTTTAAGACGCTCTTTGCTTCGATAGCCAACAGATCATTAATATCTTCATAAGCTGATAGGCGTCGATGCTGAAAAACTCGATAAGCAACCTGATGCTTTTCAAACAGCTGCTTGATACTTGCTGCTATGATCATAAATACATTCCTTCGTATGTTCTGTCATCCCCGAAAGTGCGCAGCACTTATCAGGGATCCAGCTCTGGTAATACTCGGCCGAAATGACACAATTATCCTGTATTACGCATTCCCGCGGCTATTCCTGCAATGCTCACTAGCAATGCTTGAATCAATTCATCTGATGCGTCAGCACCTTGCTCTCTTACTCTATATAACAACTCAACCTGTAACAAGTGTAAAGGTAATAAATACGGATTGCGCAATTGGATTGACCTACCTAAAACTTGGTTATTGGACAATAAATGTGTTTCATCTAATACTTTCAGAATTAACTCATTAGCCGCTGCAAACTCAGCGCGCAATTTAGCGCCAAAGTTCTGCAATTCTGCGGGTGCTAGTCGTTGTTCATAATGCTGCGCAACATTTGTATCCGCTTTGGCAAGTACCATCTCGCACATACTCAACATACTATTAAAGAAAATCCATTCTTTATTCATTATAGATAATTCTTCGCCACGATTGGTGTCAAATGCATAACGCAAAGCAGCCCCTACGCCTAACCAAGATGGTAATAACAGTCGATTTTGTGTCCAAGCAAATACCCAAGGAATCGCACGCAATTTGCTAATTGAATCTGAATTGGCACGCGAAGCTGGTCTACTTCCTATTGCAAGCCATTTTAATTCTTGGGTTGGCGTGGCAGTTAGGAAATAACGTATGAAATCCTTTTCTTCCGCCACGACATGTTTATAATCTGCAGCAGAAACACGCGCCAAATCATTCAACAAGGAGCGCCATTCTAATTTCGGTCCAGCGGGTGGTACCAGGCTAGCTTGTAACGTTGAAGTTGCATACACCACAAAGGTGCGCAAGGCAATCTCACGCAAACCAAATCGATTCTGAATTACTTCACCTTGCTGCGTAACACGCATGACCCCGCGTACTGAACCTGGTGGCTGCGACAAAATTGCCTGGTGCGTTGGCCAACCACCTCGCCCCAAACTACCACCTCGACCATGGAAAAATAATAATTTAATATCGTTATTGCTTGCGACTTTGATCATTTCTTCTTGTGCACAATACTGTGCCCAGGAAGCAGCGATCATACCGACATCTTTGGCTGAATCAGAATAGCCAATCATTACTTGTTGTGAACCATGAATTATGTGTCGATATACCGGTAGACTTAACAAACGATCTAGCACTGCAGCAGATGCCTGTAAAGCGGCTTGGGTTTCAAATAGTGGCACTACAGGCAGATAATTTTTTAAACCAAATTCACGCTGCAACAGAACTACAGATAATACATCAGATGGTTCAGTCGCCATTGAAATAATATACGTACCTAAACTTTCACGCGGCAGCTCCGCTAAAAGCTTGAAGGTCTGCAAGGTATCCTGAACTTGCGGTTCATCAGCCAAATTTCCAGCAATTAAGGG